>JBLNFG010000238.1:0-4390 GCA_050263495.1 Myxococcales bacterium
CTGGACGGTGCCGTGCAGTACAACAAGCAAGACGAATCTGGCGTTCTCGCGGGGCAGAAAGAGATCCCGATCTTCAGTGGATCGATACCGCCTGGGGACCACACGTTGCAGGTCTTGGTAAAGCTCCGTGGGTACGGATACGGAGTTTTCTCATACCTTCAGGGCTATCGCTTCGAGATTCGTTCTAGCCATTCCTTCACTATCACGGAAGGCAAGACCATCGAGCTTAAGGCAATCGCATTCGAGAAGGGCGACGTCACTACACCAATCGAGCAGCGTCCCGCGGTGCGTTATCACAAGAACGTCAAGGCAGGAGTGCAACCCGTTGCAGCCGCCCAAACGAGTGAGAACAAGCCGTCATTGAGCGGGACACACTCGGTATCAGTGTCGACAGGGAGACAATGATGCGAACGATGCGCGCACCCAAAACTATCGGGGCGCTGCTGCTGGTGTTGGCACCGATTACGACGAGGGCAGAGGCAGCGGGCGAAGTGGAGCAGGCTCGCTCGATCGCCAGCCAGGTGGCTTCGAATGTGCCCGAAATCGCCAAGCGTGTCTCACCAAGCATTCGGTCGCGAATCGGAGCGGCCGAGCGGATTGCAGCTGCCGAGTTGCTGTTGAGGAACCGTGACTGGGAACGGGCAATCCAAGTTCTCAGCCAAGTCTTGGAGCTGCACAGCCAGGGGAATGCCCCGGAGGCGGCTAAAGCGGACGCTGAATTCTTGATTGGTGAGGCGTACGTTGGCTCAGAGCAATACCTGTCCGCTCAGCGGCATTTTTCGGAGATCCTACGAAAGGCGGCGCAGTCACCCTATGCCACGTACGTTGGACGAGCAGCTTCAAGGCTAGTCGACGTAGTGCTGCGCACCGACAACACGGCGAATCTCGACGAGCTGATTGCCAGACTCGAGGCAATACCAAGCGGCGACCCAACGGGTGCACTGCCCTATGCCCGTGCGAAAGCATATTTCGCAAAGGGCAACGCAGAGAAAACCAAAGACGCCATCGCCCAAGTCACAGCTGGGTCGCCATACTACCACCAGAGTCTTTACCTGGCGGGTGTGGTCAGCATGAAGGCAGCTTCGGCGCAGCTCTCGGCAGCCGCGGCAGCCCCCCCTAATGCCGTCGCGGAGAAGGCGGCAGCGACGGCTTCGCCGTATGCGGCGGCGATCGAACAGTTTCGGGCGCTGGTTAGGCTGAAGGCCGACACTCCTGAGCATCAGCACGTTATCGACCTCGGGTGGATGGCGATCGCTCGATTGAGTTACGAGACGGACGCTTTACTGGATGCCGTCGACGCATACTCTCGGGTGGGACGTGACTCTCCGGAGTTCTCCACCATGCTTTATGAACTTGCTTGGGTGCACGCGAAGCTCGGCGATTACCAGAGAGCTCAACGAGCTCTCGAGGTCTTGAGCATTACAGATCCGAAGAGTCTGCGCCTGGCAGATGGTGCGTTGCTTCGAGCGGATTTGATGTTGAGATCTGGCCAGTTCGAAAAGGCATTTGAGCTGTATCAGAGCGTGCGGGGGCGATTCGAGCCGGTTCACGATCAGGTGAGCCAATTCCTCAAATCAACCACGGACCCCTCCGTGTTCTACGATCGTTTGGTGGCGGACAGCCTTGAGCAGCAGTCTGCCAAAGATCTATCGCCAATGATCGTTGAATGGGCTCGTCAGGAAGTGGAAAGCGAGCGCGCATTTGTCGTTATCGACGACGTCTCGCGTTCGCGTGACCTCGTTCGAAGGTCACGGCGCCTTGTGGCGCAGTTGACCGGCGTACTCTCGTCCAACACCAGGTCGAAGGCCTTTCCCGAGATTAAGGGCGCGCTCGAGAAAGCGCTCGCCGCACTAAATCGCCTTTCTGAAGCACGTCTGCAGCTAGCGCATGGGCTTGATGCCGTCTCTGCTTCGGTGAATACGCCCGATGTGATGCGGGTCAGGCCAGAGCGTCGGTTGCTCATGAAGCGCGTGACAGGGTTGCCGCTGACCGAAGGTGACTTCGTCCAGCGGGAGGCCGCGGGCGAGTCGCAATGGAACGCGGTTGCGCAGCGGCTTCAACAGTTGACTCTGGAAGCAGACAAATTGCAGGCCATCGTCAATGGCCTCAGCCGGGTACTGCGCGAGACCGAGCAACACGGCATCAAGATCGACGCCGCAACCAGGGATCGATTTCGAGCAGAGGTCGACGCCAACCAGCGCGATATGGAGGTCTATCGACAGCGGATTCGTCAATTCCAGGATGCCATCGAAACCGGTCGTGTTCAGATTGGCCTCGGGGATTCGCGATACGTTGAAGATGCGGAGGTTCGGCAACGTTTCGCGCAGCTTCTGAACGAGGAGGTTGGGGCGGTCGCGAGCACCGGATCCAGCGTGCCGGACGCAGTCCGGTATGCCAATTCGGCGAAAGATGTGCTGACGCAAATCGCGGGGATTGAAGCGCAGCTCGGACAGATCACGGCTAGTTTTGACCAACAATCGCGAGAAGGTGCCAAACGGATGTTGGATGAGGTGGCGCGGGAGTCGTCACTGATCGAGACAGGCGCACAACGTCTTGATGAACTGGATCAGTTGGCGAGATTGGTCGTTGGGCAAGCCGCAATGGCGAACTTCGTCGAGGTGCGCGAACGGCTCAAGAGCATCGTGCTCCGTGCGGATGTTGGCATCGTGCAAGAGGCGTGGGAAGTGCGAGAAGAACAGCGGACCCGTGTGGTCAACCTACAGAGAGAACGAGCTCGGGAGGAGCAAAGCCTCAACGATGAGCTGCGAGAGGTCCTCGACGATGCGGAGGTATCCCCGTGAACGCCATGAGATCAAGGCCGCTCGCGCTCGCGATTGCGCTGTTCTGTGGTGATGTCGGAGTTTCCTACGCCCAGCAATCTAGTACCGCGACGGCACCCTCTGCGACGGCTAGTAACGCCCCAGCAAGTACCGCATACGGCGCGCCTATTGCTCCAACCGGGAGTGCCAGCTCGACCACTGCCGCGCCGCCCGCCTCCACCGATGTCGCTGCCACGAAGTCGCCGGGTGCGGCTGGCGTCGCGCGCCGATCGGTGCCGAGGCCCAACCCTCCGACACCCGAGCAGGTGCAGGGATTGCAGCGCCTTAGCGAAGAGGTAAAGGTCTTTAGCGAAGGAGCGAAGCACTTCCAAAAGTCACTCACAATGGTGGTGAGACACCACTATGAGGAGCGGCGTCGGCGGATTCTGGCTGCTCTGGATCGTGAGATCACGGCGGAGAAGAAGAGTCTCACGCAAGCCCGCGAGGAAGCCATCCGGCGTTTGGAAGGATTTGTTCAGCGCTACGGCGGCGAAAACGCCGACAACATGGCGACCCCGGATGCAATGTTTCGGCTCGCCGCGTTATACGAAGAGCGCGCTCGCACTGACTTTGAGGGGGACATCGCGCCCCAGTTGGAACCAGCTGTTTCACTCTATCGACGCATCATTCGCGAGTATCCAAAGTACGAGGAATTGGCAGCTGTCCACTATTATCTCGGGCATGCCTTGACGGATTCCGGCCGAATTGAGGAAGGACAACAGGCGTGGCGTGCGTTGGTTTGTCACAATCGATACCAAGTTGCAGACAATCCAAACGACGCGAAGCGCGTTCAGCTGACGCCGTTGGAGCAGGATCACGACAGCCGGTTTTGGGACGTTTGGTATAACAAGAACCCGCTACCCGTTGATCAAGTGGCCAGCAAGAAGGGAGCCGCAGGTAACCCGAAGGCCTTTGATCCAAGCGAGGAACTGACGTATCGCAATCCGTACAAGGATTGTCAGGCAATCGCCCAACGGACTGCACCGGGCGAAGAGCCACGTTACCTGGCTGAGATTTGGTGGCAGATTGGCAACTTTCATTTCGATCAAATCGATCCCAACGGTGGCCCCTACAACCTGAACCGCGCTGTTACTGCCTACGAGCTTGGCATGCAGTACAAGCGGCCGCCGTTGTACGGTGTGACGCTATACAAGTTGGCTTGGGCGTTCTTCAAACAGCAGCGGTACAACACCGCGACAGAATGGTTCGTTCGGCTACTCGCTTACGCTGATGAGCAGGAAGCGAAGACCGGCGATCCAGGCGCGGACTTCCGGACCGAGGCGTACACTTATATCGCGGGCTCTCTCACCTATGTCGACTTCGAGGGACCGGGCAAGAACGATCCGTACATCCCTCGTAACGACGTGCTCGACACCGAGAGCAATCCGGTCGAGGCCGAAAGCAAGATGGCGGTCGCGATCAAGCGCGTTCAGGACCCGAACCTGATTCCGCAAGACAAGAAGTGGAGTGTCGAGATCTACAAGGCACTCGCCCAAGAATTCTCGGATATTTCGCAGAATCGCAACGCGATCGCCACGATGGAGTTGATCCTTCAGAAGTTCCCACTGGAT
>JBLNFG010000239.1:0-3311 GCA_050263495.1 Myxococcales bacterium
CGGCTATTCGATTCTCAATGGCATGTTCTTTACGTTATTGTGCCTATCCGGGACGGTGGCCTTGCTAGCGATATTGATCCCGATCGAAGCGGGTATGGCGATTGTGCTCTGGATTGGGATCGTCATGGTATCGCAGGCCTTCCAGGCTACACCGCGCGAGCATGCGCCAGCGGTCACGATCGGGCTTCTACCCGGAATTGCTGCCTGGGGCGCACTGCTGTTGAAAGAAGGGTTACGTGCTGGTGGCCTCGGAACGCCGACGCGCCCCTTCGATGCCACCATCATCGATAGACTGCAGTCCGCCGATCTCGCAGCCCACGGCGTGTTCGCGCTCGAACAAGGCTTTCTGCTAAGCAGCATGATCTGGGCGGCTCTCACGGTTGAGATCATCGAGCGGCGGTTCATCCGTGCTTCAGCCTGGGCGGCTAGCGGTGCATTGTTGAGCGCGTGTGGCATGCTGCACAGCTACCGGTATACCCTTGCTGACACCGTACAGCGCATCGGTTTTGGGACTGCGATGCCCTTCGTCTGGGCTTACGCAATGCTGGCGGTCTTCTTGTTGATCGGGCGCTGGTGTCGCCAAGCTTGAAGCGCCTCGAACAGCCGTAGGGCACTTCGACGTTCACCTTTGCTGGCCTGGATGAGACTGGCGCCAAGCTGAATGGCCTTGCGGTGGCGGGTTGAGCCGCATAAACTCGACCCTTCGTTGTTGAGTGAGCGATCCGGCAGCCATCGTTCAGTAGCGGAGCCAGTGCTGCGCCAAAGCAAACCGGCGGCGGCATGAGAGTCAAAGAACGTTGGCTGAGAGCGGAGAGAAGATGATTGAGCAAGTTGCTAGCCCAAACACCCAAGCTCTGGTCGCTTACGGGGCAGAGGTACGAGAGCAACCAGCGTCGGGAGGGGTCTGGTGAATCGGCTGCAAGTCGACAGTAGCTTGTGCGAGGCACTCATTCAGCGCGGTTCGGCCGGCGACGTTGCGGCGTGCCAGGCCCTAGTGGACCACCTGTGGCCCAAGTGGCTCGAGCTGGTTCGGGCTAGCCGTGGGATCCAGCTGCTGCCGAGCGCGGAAGATGGGGTCCACGAAGTAGTAGCAATCTTGGTTGAAAAGCTGAGTCGCCCCGACGCACGAGGGTTTCAACTCTACCTGCCCTGGCGACAGCGCAACCCCGATAAGGCCTTCGAAGACTGGCTCGGGATTATTACGCAAAATACCATCCGCGATTACCTGCGAGAGCATGTGGGGTCACAGCCCAGCACCTCCAGTGAGCCCAACACGAAGCTGCTGCTGAACGAGTTTGCGGCTGCGGCTTTGGTGGAGGGAATTGGCGTTCGATCTCCTGCCACGCTTGCGCAGATGTCGCGTGAGCTCGTTGAGTATGCCCGCACGCGGCTTCCCCCGCGCGCCTTCTCGGTGCTCCAAACGTGGTTGGCCAGCGGAAGTGTGGAAGGTGCGGCGGCCGAATCAACCGACGAAGCGAGGCAACTCTTGCGTTCTGCGCTGGTCATCTTGCGACGCCAGTTTTCCCGCAAAGCTTCGTCTTAGTGCTTCGGGCTAAAGCAAAAACAGGCGCCAATGCTCGTCCGCAATCAGCTCTCGTTGCCTCGCCAGGCTTGCTCGCATCGGTACTTCTCGTCGAGCCCGAGCATTTGATTGAGCTCGTGAAAAGAATGCATATTGTCGGATTCGGCGCGCGTCGTGCCGTCGCGTTGCAGCGAGGCAAACAGGCGCGTTAGCGCGCACGACGTGGCGAGCAGCCCTGCCACCGGTACCGCGACGAGCGAAAACCCAAGAGAAAACAGCTCAGCGACGGGTAGAATCGGGGTCTTGCCCTGCTCCACCATGTTGGCCACGAGCGTGACATCCCGCACCTCGTCGCGAATGCGCTTGAGGTCGTCCACGCTGCGCGGCGCCTCCACGAAAACCGCGTCGGCACCCGTATCGCGATAGAGCTTGGCGCGCCGGATCGCTTCGTCAATGCCCAGGACCGAGAGCGCGTCGGTCCGCGCCGTAACATGGAAAGGGGCGTTCCCTCGGGCTCGCAATGCGGCGCGTAGCTTTGGCAAATAGTCTTCGACGCCGACCACTTGCTTGCGTTCCATGTGACCACAGCGCTTGGGAAACAACTGGTCCTCGAGGAAGCAGCCCGCTGCACCAGAGCGCAATAGCGAATGTATCGCTCGTTCGACGTTGAAGGGACCGCCGTATCCGGTATCGATATCAACGATCACGGGAATCGTCACGGAAGAGCAGATCCGATCGGCTGCGTCCATCGCCTGTGTTTGCGTAATCAGGCCGAAGTCGGGCTCACCAAGGAGGCTCGCACTAAGGCCATAACCCGAGAGAAATACGAGCTCGAACCCGGCTCGCTGGGCGATTTTGGCTGAAAGCGCGTCCCAGATCCCTGGGCCAATGACCGGTTTCCCTTGCGAAAGCAGCTCGAAAAGGTTGGTGGTTGCCATCACCCGCACCGTAGCGCGCTCGCTCGCAAAATGCTTGGGGGCGCCGCTCCCACTGGTCGAGCGTGAAACGCGAGCTAGAGTGCCGAGGTCGCTCGGGGCGCAGGCCGCACCTGCTGAGAAGAACCCGCGGAACCTGATCCGGTTTGTACCGGCGGAGGGAAGCGACGCCGGCACCGGCGTTATCCGCGAATCGTCCAAAGCTCGGAGCGCAAGGAGTGCCGATGTCCCAAAATCAATTGCCGCTGCACGGAGCCGCGAACCCCTCGACCAAGTGCGAAGGCACCAACCCTGGCTCGTTTGCCTTAGCCGGCAACGTCGGTGGACCCTTGACGTTTGCTTCACCTGACACGCCTGGAATGCCCACACCGAGTGACAAAACGGCGTGGGACTTCTTGCCCGCGGGGTGGGTGCGCGAGGGCGCCTTCGCGAAGGCGCCCGCCGGATTCGTCCCCGTGACTCAGCTCGAACACGCGCGGCTCGGGAACATTACCCCGCAAATGCGACGCGTCGCTGAACGCGAGCCGCACCTAACGGCAGAGCAGGTGCGGGACGAGGTCGCGGCTGGGCGCATGGTGATTACGGCCAATCGCGTCCATTTGCAGCACGCCTTGGATCCGATGGCGATTGGGCGTGCTTCACGCACCAAGATCAACGCCAACATGGGCGCGTCTCCGTTGGCCTCGAGCACCGATGAAGAGGTGGAAAAGCTCCATTGGTCCGTGAAATGGGGCGCGGACACCGTGATGGACCTTTCTACTGGCGGCGACATCGACGGCTGTCGCGACGCCATCATCCGCGCAGCCACCGTTCCAATCGGAACAGTGCCGATCTACTCGATGATCATTGGGCTC
>JBLNFG010000240.1:0-4829 GCA_050263495.1 Myxococcales bacterium
TCCATTTGCGCCACTCGGGGATCTGTTCTTGCTTCGGTTTGACGTAGAGTTCCTTGATGATCTTCATCGCGTCCGGAACAGCGAGACGCTCGGCATCTTTCTTGAAGCCGATGATGAGGAAGACCACGAGGCCTGCCACGGCGAGCAGACCAATCACAATCACGGCTGGATTGAAGCGACCTTTCTTGAAGTCGCCGCCACCACCGCCGTAAGGATTGGGGACCTGTCCACCAAAACCGCCGCCACCAGGCATACCTTGGCCACCACCACCTGGCATACCGGTGCCGCCTGCAGGAGGCCCTGCCGGTGCATCAAAGTCATCCGGTGGCCACTTCGCTGAATAGACGATGCCCGGGGCGAGATCGGGTCGCTTCGCAGGGCTTCTGAGATTGGGTTCGAGCATGAATCCTCCCGAGGCAGCCCCCTGCGACACGCTGCCAGCGGGCGCGGTGTGGGGGGCGGAGTGGTTTCGCACGTTACTGGAATCCCGCGCCGAGGGGGAGATGAACCTCTAGCCTTTCCACTCAAAAAATCGCGGCCCGGCCTGAGGCGTGGCCAATGGGCCGTAACGAGACTGCAAATATCCGTAGTTGCTGGATTTACAGGGTCAGCTCCCCGCGTCGCTTGATCGTTGAATCCAGGTCAGATTCTCGAGTGATCCTGCTGCCTTCCCTTAAGATTTCTGAGATTTTGGTTTGCGCGTCGCGGCCACGGCGCGTCGCGAAGCGGCACCATGGCAACCAATGGACCTTGGGTTCGTGAGCTCGGAGTCTGCACGAATTGCGAACGTACGGATGCCGCGAGGCCCGCGTTGAGTCTCCAAAACTACAACCTCGGGTTCAATCGAAGCAACAGCGCCGTCACGGCACGCGGCTCGGTTCACAGCATCGAAGTCCGTGTGCGAGCCGGGGGGCTGCGACATCTGACGTGCGTGTCCTCAGCTGCACTGGCAGTGAGTGAGCGCCGCGTGCTAGTAGCGCGATCGCATCAAACGGATGGGTCCTTCGGACCCGCCGCCACGCGGCGAATCACGCTACCAGACTCGTATCTTTGGGCATGCGCCCAAGCCGCAATTCAGCCGCCGTAATCCCTGGAACGACTTGTCCGAACCTCCTCGCCGCTCACGTCCAATCGCATCGGACCACTCGCTCGACGCGAACAACGTGCCTGCGGTTGACACGCGATGCGTTAGCGCGCCACGCCATTCTTCGGACCACTCGCTCGACGCGAACGACGTGCCTGCGGATTCGGCATGCAATTGTTCACGCGAGCGCGGAACCCAGACGTCATCGAGCGGCACGCTCGACGCGAACAACGCAATTGACAATTCCGCGCACTCGCCCGGATTCGGAAATCGGTCGTCATCGGACGGCAGCAAAGGACCCTATCCCTCTGCACGGCGTGTGCTTTGGGTCGCGGCCGCCGTTACACTCGCTATCGCAGCGATGTCGCACCTGTTGCCCGCGGAATGGGCGGGCAGCGCCGTCGGAATTGCGTTTCTATGGATCAGCTATCGTCTTGTCGCCCGTGACGCAGCATCAGCAAGAGTGCGCCACTTCGGACTCTCCCTAGGTGGACTGTTCGAACCGGAGCCGCTCGATGGGCCCCGCATACTGCGCGAGACCGTGAGCGCCTTGGTGTGGGCGCTCGCAGTTGCAGCCATCGTGTTCCCGCCATTCCTCGTGGGTTTCGTTGGCTGGTGGCGCCCGACGGCTGGGTTTGTGGCAGCGCCGCTGCGCCCAGTGCTCGATGACTTGGCGGGGCAACTGCTCATGGTCGCGTTACCTGAAGAAGCGTTCTATCGAGGTTATCTACAGACGTCCCTGGACGATTGCTGGAAGACGCGCTGGAAGTGGTTGGGCGGGCATTTCAGCCCGGGGCTGCTCGTGGCCAGCGTCATTTTTGCCTTGGGGCACGTACTCACCGAGCCGCACCCAAATCGACTAGCGGTCTTCTTTCCTTCCCTTCTATTCGGCTGGTTGCGCAGCCGTACTGCGGGCATTGGAGCGGGCGTGTTCTTTCATGCCTTCTGCAACCTGTACTCGGGCTACCTCGGTCGAAGCTTCGGGATGTGGCACTGAGCGTTCAACTCCGGCCACTCTCGAGAGTGGCGTCTATGGCGTCGAACGCCGGAAGTAGGATCTGAATTGTCGTACCGTGTCCAACCGTCGAGCGGACACGCAGCGCTCCTTGATGGCCGCGAACGATCCCGAGTACCGCGGGCAACCCCAAGCCGCGGCCCGTGAACTTCGTGGAAAAAAACGGGTCGAAGATCTTTTCCACGGTCTCGCGGTCCATTCCACAGCCATCGTCTCGAACTTCGAGATAGACGTAGCGTCCCGGGGCGTGCGTGGTGTTGTCCCGTACAACGTCTTTGAAGCACCCCTCGTCGCAGTCGATCACCCCCGTCGACACGACAATCGCGCCGCCCTCGTGAGCAATGGCTTCCGACGCATTAGTGACGAGATTCATCACAATCTGCCGGACCTGAGTCACGTCCGCCATGACACAGGGAAGGTCGCGCGCAAGCTGGTACGTGAGCGACGTCTTCTTGCCGACCGAGACACTCAGGAGGTGGTCCATCTCCCGCACCAAATCGTTGATGGCCAGGGACTGCACCACGAATCTGCCCTTGCCAGAATAGGCAAGCATTTGTCGACACAGATCGGCCGCGCGCCGACCAACGATCTCGACGTCATCCAGATAACTACACGCCGGGTGCCCTACAGGAAGTTCACACAGGGCAAGCTCGGCATTCCCTAGGATGCTCGTGAGGAGATTGTTGAAATCATGTGCGATGCCACCAGCGAGTACTCCCAAGCTCTCTAGCTTTTGCGAGAGTATGACTTGGACTGCGAGCTTTCTACGTTCTTCCTCGGAGCGCTGGAGCTCCGTCAGATCCTGGACCAGCCCGAGAATTCGTCCGCTTCCCACCGCGTCGCTATCTCGCTCGATAATGGTCAAGCAATGGCGATGCTCTCCGCTAGGCCGAACTATACCGAGCCGCAGCCGTTGTGGGTTTCCAGTCCGGCTTGCACACAAAATTGCTTGGTCGAAGAGAGCCGAGTCGACCCCATCCACAGCCGATCGCAACGCAGCCACGCTCGGCAGAGTCTCGTTATCGCACCCCAATATGCGGTACATTTCCGCAGTCCAAGTGGTCTGTCCCGTTTCGATGTCGACGACGAAATGGCCAATCTGCGCGAGTTCGGAGACTCTAAGCAACTGTTCACGACTTTTCGATGCGGCGCGTTCAGCAGCGCGCAGGGCTTGCTCCTCGTGGAGTCGATCGGTCACGTCCCGTGCCACGCCGTAAACCATGCCGCGTGGGTCCTGAATCGCGCGCCATTCCAGCCAGCGCCAGCCACCGTTGGAATGGCGGTACCGATTACGGAAATCGATGACGACTTCCCCGTCCTCTAGCCGTCTCATCATCTCCCGCGTTGCAGCCAGATCATCGGGATGAACATAATCGAGATATGCCGCTCCACTAAGCATCGATGGTGGATAGCCGAGAACGCGCGTCCATGCGGGATTGAGACTCAAGAACACTGCTTTTCGATCCGCAATGCAAATTGGATCGGGAATTAGTTCAAAGTACTGAGCCAGGGTATCGGAGGCGATACGTGCTTTTTCTTCCGCTAGCCTTTGCTCGGTGACGTCCCGCATCGCTTGAATCAGAACGCGCCGACCATCGAGTTCCGACACGACCGCCGAGCACTCCATGCAGTAGTTCTTGCCGTTCCTGTTACGCAGAGACACCTCGACGCGATCGAATCGGCCGTTCTGAATCAGCAACGCAACGGCTTCGGCTCGCTTGCCCGGGTCTTGCCAGATTCCGAGCTCCGTAACCCTGCGTTGCAGCAACTCTTCTACGGAATAGCCCGTAACCTCACAAAACGCACGATTGCCGTAGAGAAAATCCCCCTCTGGCGAAGTTACGGAGATGGGATCAGGTGCCAAATCGAACACCTGCAGGAACTTTCGCTCGCTCTCGAGGCGCGCCGCTTCCGCACGATGCCTCTCGGTGACGTCGCGAGCCATTCCGGCAATACCCGCGATCGTACCGTCCGTTGCACGCACAACGGCGTTGCATACTTCGACATAGCGCGTTTCGAGACTGCCAGGGAATTGAATCTCAATGACATGCTGGGAGGCTGAGTTATCTGGAGTAGCGTCCTCGTCCAGGTAGTTATTCGGAAATTTGTTCCTCCACACCTCGCGACTCGTGCGGCCGAGGATCTCGTCTTCGGATGTCAGGCCGCAGCGCTCCGTGAAGGCACGATTCACGGCTAGGTATCTTCCGTTGGCGTCCTTGTACCAAGCCACAAACGGCAGGTTATCGAGCAATGCCCGTAACGCCGTCTGCTTCAGTGCCCGCTGTTCCGATTCAATCTTGTGCGGCGTAATGTCCAAAAAGATGGCGGCGACTGCTCGGGTGCCAATCGGTACTACCGAAACATCAAAGTCCCGGTGGAGCGGTGCATAGTGGAATTCGAGCCGCATCGGTGCCCCGCCACTCTCCGCACGAGCAAACTCCTCTAGAAGAGGCGGTGTTTCCGCGTTGTACACCTCCGAGGCAAGGCGCCCAACCACCTCGGCTCGACTTAACCCGGTGTGCAGCTCGTATTGGTGGTTGACGTCAAGGATTCGGTAGTCAACGGGTCGCCCCTGCGCGTCGTAGATGAGTTCCTGGAATGCCACCCCCTCTTGCATGTGCTCGAAAAGGGCTATGGTGCGCGCCGCTCTGCCCGCCGCCGTTTCGGGCTCAGTGGTCATCGCGTCGGCATCGGCCATGGCGTTTCCGAGGCTACGAGCGTTCGGCGCAA
>JBLNFG010000241.1:0-4469 GCA_050263495.1 Myxococcales bacterium
TGACGCGCCGGACCATGCACCATGCGCAGGCTACTGGATACGGCGCGGTGAAACATGGAGCAATTGCGATCGCTGACGCGCGATGGCTCAGACTCCCCCCCGTGAACGCGTACCCGGTTTGACCCAACCAGCGTTCTGCAAGCTCACAGAAGTCGCCTCCTGTGGCAAAGATCAGATCGATCTGTCCCTTGGATAGGCCGTGGCTCGTGATGCGTTCTTCGCGAGCGCTCTCAGCATGCACTGACCAGTAACACTGCACCCGGTCTGCCAACGCGGGGTGCGGAGCGTATTCGCGCTAGCTGCACGCGGTGTTCATGCGGCCGCAGGCTAGCACGGTTGTCGGCACGCGCCGGTTTCGTTCGGGCTCGGTAGGATCGCTCTGTCAGCACGTTCCGTGTGACCCTGTACGAGCATCGGCCCAATTGGCGCAATTACCAAACGGCTTTTGAGAGCCTAAGGGGTCGTCTCGTCCGTTTGGTTCACAGCCTAAGCCGTTCACTCCATCGACTCGCCCGACTACTCTTTCGCCCGGCAGGCGATTGCGTCGCCCAGCTCGTTATCACTGATGACCAGATCTTGGTTAGCATCCGTAGAGCTCACGTTGCCAGCGCACGCGGTGTTCGTTCCTTGGTCCTCGAGTGCACCGTGAATGCGATTGCCGTTGAGCACGTTGTTGTTCCCTTCGATGTGCACCGAACCAAAGATGTCACAGTCCGAAAGGTGCGAATTGTTCCCGGCAATGCGCACGTCTCCCTCAATCACACAGAACACGATGGCGGAATCGTTCAACAGAGAGCTCAACGAGCTGCGGATTCAGCGCACGATGATGCGCTGGTCCCAGACGGCGGTGCCGCCACGATCATCGCGCACCACCGCCCAAAGATGCGCGTTTTCCGTTGGCACCGTTGGGGCTTGCCAGCGAATGCACGGCGTTCGCTGGACGGCACTGTCGTCTTGCGGGGCGTCAATGCCAAAGCGAGCGTCCTCGCCCGGGAGGTTGCCAGCATTGGTGAGGTAATCGAGCCACACGGACTTCGCCGGCGCGCAAATTCGTGCACCCTCGAGCGAGAATAGGCTGAAACCGTCGAGCCCGAGATCGAGTGAGAGGCAGTGCTCCTCACAGTCTTCCGAGTGCCGTTTCGCGCAGCGCCGCACCAAGGGGACACACCGATTCTCGGTAGAACAGTCGAAGTTGGGGGGACACTCGGCTGACGTATCGCAGTGTTCAGGGACTGATACGTCGTCGAATCGCGGGTTCAGAAGCACCGGGTTACGGCTTGTGGCGACGTCGTAGCTGTAGACGGTCGTCGTACCAACGACGAATCGGCTCTGATCGAGCACCTTGTTGGTGACGGGATCGCGACACTCGACCGGTAGCTGTTCGGATTTCCCGTGGACCCAAGCGAGCCTCCCGGCACATAGTGCAAAGAAAATGTAGGAAGTGCCGAAGCGAATCCTATTCCCTGCAAGGTCGAATTCATCGCGAAGGATGGTGCTTGGGGCAGAGAAGCCGAAGACTCTCCCAAAGGCAAAACCATCGGGATAGGCTGCCAATGGAGTATCCGCAACCGACGAAACAAGGTCGTCAGCCCACCGCGAGTAAGCTCGAAGGCAATTCTTTGGGTCGTTCCGCACGGGGTTATCGCAGCGAGCGAACCAGGCAACCTCGACGTTGCAGGTCGGTTCGGTGCTTGCCCCCCGGCGACCATCGGCGCAAAGAACAGACAATTGGGTGGATGCCCCGGGGGTCAGTGTCGGCGGGTCGGCGTGCACGGCGAGCACCCGCAGTGAATCGACATATCGAGACTCCGGCCAATCGACGTCATCGCATCCGATGCCAATGAGTGCGAGTACGCTCGCGGTGGTGAACAAGCGCTCTGCGTTAGTCATATTTCCCCTCGAATGCCAACACTGGGCAGCAGCGGCAGGCTCCGTGATAGCGGCTTCGTTGCGGAGTAGTCGTACTTAGCAACGGACTTGTCGGGGCTCAGATGGTTGTATACGTTGAACACGTCGACATAAGCCGATAGATGCAGAGCCTTCAGCTCCCAGACCTTTTCGACTCTGAGATCGAGCTGATGGTATGCGCTGAGACGTTGCTGATTCAGAGGGCCGTAGCAGTGGTAATCCCCCGTCGCGTTGTCGAATAGCCCACCTGCGCAAGACTGGTAAATGGTGCCGCTTGCGTAGCGAAAACGCCCCCCCACCTCCCAACCGCGACCCAGGCGGTAGCTTCCAAGAAGGTTAAGGATATGGGTTTGGTCGTAGCGGTAGAGTTCCTCGGGTTCGTCGGCAGCGGGCTTTCTCGTCGCGCGGGAAAGGGTGTACGCGACCCATCCAAAGAAGTTGTCACTCGAGCTATAGCGAAGCAATAGATCGGCGCCCCAGACTCGCCCCGTGCCACTACTCTCGGTGATCACACGACCAGCGCCGTCTTCGCGTGTGCGCAGAAGATGGCGCATCTCCTTCTCGAATCCCTCGACGGAGACGGTTACGCGCTTTCCCAACGATTGCTCGACCCCCAGCATTGAGTGAATAGCGTGGCTGGACGTCAACCCTACAGCTCCTAACTCTGGCAGCGTCTGAGCAGGATCCGGCGGTTGATAGAACAACCCCAGCCCGCCTTTGAGCACGGTACGCAGTGGTTGCTCGACGAGCACATAGCGAGCGGCCAATCGCGGCGCGATATCGATGTCTCCCGTATCCTTGGCGTAGTCGAGTCGGACCCCGACGGTGGCGTCTACGCGAGTAGTCGGAGCGAACTCGTATTCAGCGTAGGCAGCAGGTCTGAGATTGACGCCATTGATGCTGTAATCTGTCAGCTTTGCAGACTCGATGGCTTCGCCGGCGAGTCCACCCGACGCGTCCTTGCGATCCGTGTGGGCATTGACCTTGAACGGCGCGTACAGCACGTCCGCCCCAAGCCGCGCAATTCCGAGGGCGCCCGTCTTTATCGAGAGCTCCGAGCGGAGTGTCCCGACAGTGTACGTCGCATCACGAGAGCGATGGTCGTCCGTAGAACGGTTATGGTTTCTGCCGATAGACCAGCTCGCTCTGAAATCCACCTTCGACGAGAGCGGCAGGCGGAGCTGCGATTGGACGTGCGCGAACGAGTCTTGTCGGGGGCTCTGCCAATTGGGCGAATCCCGGAGGATTGGCACGAATGTGTCGTAGGCCCCAAAGACACCGATTCGATAGATCCCGTTCCCCGCAAGTCGCCGCACGAGATAGGCTTGAAAGTCGTAGTACCTTGGCAACCCATCATCCGAGCTTGCCCCCTCTCGCTGGATCGGCGCGAGCCAGCGGTCGAAGTAGCTGGCTCGGACGCCACCCATGAGGCTCCAGTTCCGCGTCCCAACAACGGGGCCCTCCACATTAGCCCGCGCATTGACCAGATCAATCTGAGCCGACCCATGGTACTGCCCGTCGGGATTCGTTTCGCGCATCCGGACTTCGACGATGCCACCCGTAGCGCGGCCGTACCGCACACTAAAATTGCTCGGATAGAATTCGATCCGTTCGAGCATCTCTCCGGGAATGACACTCGAAAGACCGCCATAATGAAAGACGTTCGGCACGGGAGTGCCTTCGATGTGAACCAGCGAGTCTTGGGGCGCCGAACCGCGAACAATCAGATCACCGCTCAAACCGCGAGGGCGGGCAACGCTCGGCATCGCCTCTACAGCGTGGATTGCGTCACCCATCGTGCCAGGCACGCGAAGCAGCTCTGTTCGTGGGATCTCGTAGTGCGTGACCTCGCGCTGCATTGCTGGCCCGCGAACGGTCACTTCGAGAGGCAATTCGTCACTGGTCTCGAGCGTGTACACGAGCGCCGTTACTTGTGCTTCGCGGACAACTTCACTCTGCCGAACACGGCGATACCCGGTCGTCACAACTTCTACAACGTATTCGCCAGGAATGAGATCGGTGGCACGCCATGTACCTTCCGAATCGGTGACGATGCGTATTGGTTCCCTACCATTCGTCACCAGGCATAAGGAGACTCCTGCAAGCGGTGCGGGAGGGGTTCCAGCAACCACCTTGCCCCGCAATTCGCCCGTTCGAGGGAGCGCCGTTCCTGTCTCGGGCGACGCGGGGGTTGATTTGGGCTCGAACCTGAACTGATACCGATAGAGGATCCTAGCCGCTACTCGCACACCAGCGCGCATCGCAGGCTCGAAAACGAAGCGCGATGCCGCCGCCGCTGCTGCGTCATCAAAACCATGCCCGGCCGGCTCACGTACTTCGACACGCGTGACCATGCCCTTGGCATCAATGGATATTTGCAGCACAACGGTTGCATCGAGACCAAGTTGCTCAGCCTCGCGCGGGTATTGGGCTTGTTCGAAATGCGACAATCGCGGTGGAACGACGTCAGGGCGGGTCGCAGGCGTGACCGATCGCCTCGGTTCGCCGTCACCCACCTTGCCAGGCTCGGATTCGTCCCCGGCAAAACCTGGCCTCGATGC
>JBLNFG010000242.1:0-3744 GCA_050263495.1 Myxococcales bacterium
ATAACTTACGACGCCCACCTTCAGGAGCTCGGCCCAGTGCCGCTTCTGATGAGTATGAGTGGAACCGATCGGTGTTGGCATTTGCTCAATTTGGAAGGCTCGCACCTTACTCTCGCGTTTACGTCTGGCCTTTGCATCGCGCTGGGCGCCTGTTCTGGACCCGAGCCATCCGAACTAGACGCGCAAGCAACTTCTGCTCTCATCGTCGGAACGCTCTCGCCAGCGGAGAGCGACGCAGTAGTGTTCGTTCGCGCCAACCACGATGACGGCGTGTTCGACGACTGCACCGGCACGTTGGTTTCGCCCAGCGTCGTCATCACGGCGAAGCACTGCGTCACCTTGGTCCAGCCCGGCAAGTTCGTGTGCAAGGGGGCAGGGACTCTCGTCGAGAATGGCCAAGGGGCAGGCTTGTTCGGGGCGAAGATCGAGCCCTCCCGGATCGAGATTCACGTTGGAACGGCACCGGATGGCGGCGCAATGACCCGCGCAATCGCGACTTTCGCGAGTGAGTCAGGAGACGCTTGTCACGACGACATAGCGGCGCTCGTGCTTGAATCGCCGATTCAGCAGGACAGCTATCCGCCGCTTCGAGCCGTGCGACCCACAGTGATCGGTGAACGGGTAAGGCTTGTCGGCTACGGCACGGTGGGGCATGGCACGTTGATCGAGCGCCGCGAGGCTGCCGATGTTCGCGTGCTCGACGTCGGACGCGACGACGGTGTAAACAATCCAAACGCAACCACCCCCGCGCGCTCGTTTGTGATTGGGGGTGGTACTGCGTGCTTCGGTGACAGTGGCGGGCCTGCTCTTTCGATGGACACGGGAGCGCTGGTTGGAGTCTATTCCCGAATCAGCGGAGACTGTTTCGCCGTCGAGAGCCGCAACACGTTCATTCTCGCGTCCAGCTTCTCTGCGTTGTTTGCCCGAGCGTTCGAGCTAGCAGGTGAGGAACCACAGATCGAGCCCGCGCCAGCTGGCGCGCCGGAGCCCGTCGGTGCGGGCGGTATGGGTGGCACGAGCGCCGTCGTTGCGCTGCCTCTTGAACAGACTGCCGCCGGATCCGGCGGAGACGCGTCCATCCCGACGACTGCTCGCGAAACGGTAGCGTCAGCCGAGCCTTCCCGACACGCAGCGCTGCATTGTTCGCTCGCTCCTTCGAAGTGCGGAGGACAGCCGAACGCGGTGCCGTGGCTCGTACTTGCGTTAGCCGTATTCAGTCGACGTCGCTTCGCCCGGGGCCCTTTCTAGGGCGCCTGATCCCGAGTCGGTCCATTCGATTCATCAAGGTGCGACGCGAGATGCCGAGCAAGCGTGCCGCCTCGGTTTGGTTGCCCGCGGTGCGATCCAAGGCCTCTTTCGTACGTCGGAGTTCGCGTCGCTCGATCTCGGCGCGTACCGCTCCAGTCGGCAATTCCTCGTGTGAGAAGCGGTCGCAGCCCTCGATTTCCGCCGTTACCTCTCCAGGTGGCTCTGGCGCGCTGACGGGCAGTGAGTGAGGGGCATCATCGAGCATGAGGTCGGAGGGTGCTACGACTCCGCCACGCGCAATCAGGGCTGCGCGCTCGACGACCGATTTGAGCTCCCGCACGTTACCCGGCCAGGGATGCGTCAGCAACGCTTCGAGAGCCTCTGGGCTGAACTCTAGCCCAGTCCCGTTGGTGCACCTTTCGGCGAAGTGCCTAGCGAGGGGTTCGATATCATCCGTTCGTTCTCGAAGCGGTGGGACCCAGAGCGTAAGTCCATTCAATCGGTAATAGAGATCAGCCCGAAACGTACCGCGCGCCACCTCGGTAGGTAAGTGGCGGTTCGTTGCTGCAACGATCCGCACATCGACACGGATCGGACGAATCGCACCGAGTCGGGATACCTCCCCAGTCTCCAACACGCGAAGCAACTTTGCCTGGACCGATAACGGCAGTTCACCGATCTCATCAAAGAAAAACGTAGATCCGTGCGCGACTTCGAACAGACCTGGCTTCGGCCCGACCGCGCCAGAAAATGCGCCCCGCTCCCAGCCAAAAAGCTCGCTCTCGACTAAACCTTCGGGAATCGCCGCGCAGTTCAGCACCACGAGCTCCCTCCGCGCGCGAAGCGAATTGCTATGAATCGCTTGGGCCATCAGCTCCTTGCCAACGCCGGTCTCGCCGGTGATTAGTACGCTCGATGAGCTGGGCGCTATCTGTTTCGCTAGATCATGAAGCTGCTGCATCGCTTGGCCAAAAACCGCTGGATGCACGTTGGACGCGCCGCTGTTCCGGGCGCCATTGCTTTCGCGTCCGAAGGACTTCGCGCGACGCACTCCTGATTTGCGCCACTCGCCTTGGGCCACGAAAAGTGAGACGCCGCCCATTCTCACCACGCTGCCCACGCGTAGTGAGCACGATTTCTGTGGAGCTAGGCGATGGCCATCCACATAGGTTCCGTTGCGACTTCCAAGGTCGAGGATGCTCGGTGGTTCGCTGGCCGTGACGATCGCGTGCCGACCCGAAACACACGGATGAGCGAGCACGATATCCGCGGATTCGTCACGCCCCACGGTATACTGCTTGCCGTGTTCAAGCGTAATCGTTTGGACTTGTAGATCAGGAATGTGAATCGTGAGTGCGTATACGCCGGTGTTTCCCTCGGGCTGTATCTCTGTTCTTCTTAGGGTAGGGTTGTTGGGCGTCGGACGAGTCATTGCGAGTCGTAAAGCCGTAAGGCATCGGTTTTAACGGCCAGGCACTCCAGAACAATAGGGCACCTCGCTGGAGTTGCGCCTCCGCAGGCTCATCGAGCGGCGCCACTCTTCGAGACCCGCTTCGGGCGGCCGGTGCTGGCGCCTAGAACGCCGAACGGCTTGATTCACGCAACGAAAGCGCCGACTCGAGGTGTACGGAGTCCAGTGAGCTGGACGGAGTACACCAAGAGCCACGGTCCTGAGCCTAGCGAAGGAGCGCGTAGCGCAGTGAAACCGAAGCGACCCGAAGCAGAATTGTCCACAGAGTGGAGAATTCTGCGCAGCGAAGCTGGGCATGCGCCGCAGGCGGCAGGTGTTTTTCTGCCCACCACCGCACTCGCTCCGCGAGTGCTTGCTCCTCCCAAATTCGTGCTCGCAGCCAAGCTACTGCGCGCGAATGGGAGGAGCGGCGGCTTTGCCCGTCAGTTTTCGTCACCTCCCCCTGCCACGCGCAGTGAGCATAGCGAGCGAGCAAGGCTTTAGGGGAAAGTCGACCGGGCGTCGCGCGCAGCGCGCGTCCGGGCGGATGGGGGCAGGATCACTACTTTGAGGAGCGTAGCGACGAGGCCGCCCTGCGCAGCGAGAGGATCGGCGCTTGCAGTAGGGATTTCAAACCGTTCGGCGTTCTAGTAGTGCGGGGAACGCGCCACGCCGAATGCGGCGCAAGTCGCTGCGACTCCTAGCTTGTGCGCTAGGGTCAGGCACGGTACACGATACATCTCCTGGGGCGTTCGCGGCCATTCGCTCGGCACGAGTGAGGGGTGCGCTACGTCAACGTCAGGCACGGTACACGATACATCTCCTGGGGCGTTCGCGGCCGTGCGCTCGGCACGAGCTAGAGGGTGCGCCACGCCGGCACGCTACTGAGACTTGTCCTGGTGCATTCTCAGTGCGCACCTGCCGCGACCTAGAGTGTGCGCTATGTCACGCAAGCTGCTGAGCAATTCTCGTTGCTTGCAACGATGCAACGCACTTGCGGGTATTCCGGGGTGAGCACGTAGCAGGTAAGAATCCCTCCGCGGAGA
>JBLNFG010000243.1:0-2522 GCA_050263495.1 Myxococcales bacterium
ATTGTCGCCGGAAGTGCCGGCAACCGTCTGGCTCTGAACGCAAGAATAGCCGCAGGTAGATAGACCCCCAACAGCAGCGCTGCTTCCGCAATTGCTACTGCGCGTTGACCATCCGATTTCCAAGCCAGGGTATGTCCAACTAGAGCGAATGCGGGGAAGTAGAACAAATGGAGAAGCCAAGAGTCGTCGCCGCGAGTTCCGCCCTGGCTCATCTGCGCAAGCAGATGGGGCAACCAGTGAACCATGGACAGCCCTACGATCAGAGCAGCGCCAACGAGCTTGGCCCATGCGAAAGACGTTCTTCGCATGCCATAGAGTAGATAGACGCCAAGCACACCCACGAAGAAGAACGAGTAGTAATGCAGGTGGACGAGGATGATGCAACCCGCCGTGAATGCGATCCAGTCGCTTTGACGATCGCGTAGTCGAATCCGTTCCACCAACCACGCCACCACGACGAGTATGGTCGTCAGGACGGCGAAAGTGCGTGCCTCACGGCTGAGGAAGATGAGCGGGGGGTTCAGTGCGACCATTGCCGCAAGTGCGAGCCGCCCGCGGGCAGCGAACGCAAGCACACGCGCGAGCAACCACGCGGCAGGGACAGTAAGCGAGCCAAAGGTCACCGACAGTGCTCGCATGCTCGTGTCGGAACCTCCAAACATCGAGATCCACAGCTTGAGCAACGCGTAGTATCCGGCAGGATTGCCTTGGTCGCGAACCCTTCCTAGCAGGAGGTCGATCAGTGGTGCGGATGCCATATTCGCACTGACGACCTCGTCGTACCAAAGACTCTCGCTATGTAGCGCGAGTGCGCGCAACGCGAGTCCCAGCAGGAAGACTGCTAAGAGGCCCATCAGCTCCGCTGCCCCCGCGCGGTCCATCACCCCGCGTTCGTGAGAGAGAGCATCCGTCTTCTCTTCACCCGACATAGCGGAGAAGCTAGCGGTCGCTGATGTGTCGTGTCAAGGCCGCGAGCAGTTCGTGATCTGCCGTCGTGTTAGATACTGTGAGAGCGAGCGACCCGCGTTTTGCGCTCGGCCGCTAGGTCAGAGAAACGGTGCGCACGAAATAAATCGCCCCAGAAGATCACACAACGGGATCATCATGGTTTCAGGTTTCTTTCGCCGTCGCTGGTTCGCCCCGAGCGTTTCACAAAGCTCTGTGGGCTTCAGCAGGCGTGCCCCGTCCCTCGCAAACGCGAATCTTGCCACTAAGGGTGCTCTCTCTTTATGTGAAGCGCTCATGCGGTGCGATGCGATCCGTAGACCTTTCGTCAGGGTTCGATTTCGAGCCACATCCAAAGCGATCCTCTAGCTTCGGAGCGCGAGTCACTAAGTAAATTGCTCGCAGATCTCGAACGTTGGCCACGGTCGCGGTGCCCCCCGGGCGGTCGCGTGTTCGATGACCCGCTTCTCTGGTTGCCTCCAGACGGAACTCGATTGCCAGAACCATGACCTTCGGGCTAGATTTGTCGAGCGCCGGATTGGGCGGCAAAGCTGGCTGCGCGGGCCTATCCCTCGCACCGCAGGGAGCGCCCGAGGAGATCGAGTAAACCATGAAAGGAAAGCGAGCCGTATTGGCCCAAGTAGTACATGCGCTACGTCTCGACAATCTCGCCCGGACTGTGGCTCGCTCCTACGGCACCAACACATTAACCGTGGTCAACTATCATCGAGTCAATGAGCCAGAGGCCGTCAGGGCCTTCGACGAAGGAACACTCGACGCAACGGCCGAGAGCTTCTCTCAACAGATTGCTTTCCTCAAGCGCGAGTACTCCCTGCTCGATCCAAAGGAGTTGCGAGCGCATCTCGCGGGTCGGAAGCCTTGGCCAAGGAGGCCGGCGCTCATCACGTTCGACGATGGCTACCGCGACAACCATGATCGGGCGGCGTCCATTCTTGACCAACTCGGAGCCAAAGCGATCTTCTTCGTAGCGAGTGATTACCTGACCCAACGTCGTGTGTTTTGGTGGGATCGCATTAGCTACATTCTCAAACACTCGAAGCGCACGCGTCTGGTCATCGGTTGCCCTCAAAAACTCGAAATCGACCTCAACGGTGGCACTACTCGGGCAGAGCGGCAGTTGCATCAACTGGTCAAGCGAGACTTCGGTCTAGATTTCCAGCGATTCTTCTCCGAATTATCGGAAGCTGCGAACGTGGATTGGACCGAGAGTCTCGAGCGGCAATTTGCGGACGAGCTGCTCATGAGCTGGGAACATGTTAGGGCACTGAACCAAGCCGGAATGACGATCGGTTCGCATACTCGTTCACACCGAGTGCTAGACACCATCCCCGAAAGTGAACTCGATATCGAACTCGCGGGGTCCCGTCGCGATATCGAAGCCCAAATTGGTGCTGATGTTTGGGCAATTGCGTACCCAGTCGGTTACACCGTATCGAATGTACCGAGCATTCGAGCCGCCCTTGAGCGCGCGGGTTATGAGGTTGGCTTTGTGTACAACCGCCAGGTACAGCGTCTGGATAACTTCGACCTGTTCGATGTTGGACGGCTCGCGGTAG
>JBLNFG010000244.1:0-11281 GCA_050263495.1 Myxococcales bacterium
GGCCGTCAGGCTTCTTGCAGGTTGAAGCGCGCGACGCGGCAAAGCCCAATACGGCCAGCGCCGACTCCCGATTGAAGGGCGTCGTTGCAGCTGTTGCGGGTGGCGTATTGGCAGCGGGAGTTGGCGCTTTCGCTGCCGTCACCCTAGCGGCTGCTGCAGCACTAGGCTTGATAAGTGCGGAGCCACGACGCGAATCGACGGAATGACGTGCGGTGGCACCAGTGCTCTCCGCGTCCGTCGCGACGGACTGCACGCTGCTCGAAGGGGTAGTCGCCGCAATCGCCTCCGTAGCTGACTCTTGAGTGCTGCTCGCAGCACTGGCACTCGCCGGCGTTGCGGGTTGTGGTTGGAGCGCCACAACCGACGGAACCGATGGGTTGATATTTCCTGTGCCTTTCATCACGTATACCGCGCCGGCAACCCCTCCCAAGACGCCGAGGACGCCAACCACGCCTATTGCGACTACGACCCCCGCGAACCGCGGGGCTTTACGGGCATTCAGTGCGAGATGGCTGTCGCGCCTCGAGTCAAGAACGGCTTTGTCCCCTGTCGAAGCAGTGCTGCCCGAACTCGAACTGCTGGGGCGTGACTCTGGATTGCCCGGACTTGCGGGACCAACGCTCACCTTGTCTCGGGCGTCGGAAACGTCGGGGACTTCGCACGAACCCTTCGTGTCGGCTTGCGCCTTCGTGTCGGCTTGCGCCTTCGCGTCGGCTTGCGCCTTCGTGTCGGTTGACGACGTCCCCGTGTCGTGCCCGTGCTCATGCTCACCTTCGCCGCTCTTTGCGGCTAGCTCGAGCTTGGGCGGCGCACTGGCAAGGGAGCTTGCGGCGGCAATAGCGCTCGCGCCTGCCGTCTGCGCTTCCGCCCCCTTGAGCGGAGGCAGCACAACGCCGCCGCTACCTGAGCCTGCCGTGGCGGCTTGGACATCCTCCAACTCCACGACAATCTCGAGCTCGCGATCGACAACTATGGGCGCAGCTTCTGCAACCGTCGCGTGCTCGGGCGCTGTCGCGAGCGACCCAGGAGTAGCTGATTTCTGCTGACTGGTCTGGAGTTTGGAAGCAGTAGGATCGCTCTTAGTTGCGGCCTGTGTCGCCTTAGCCGGAACCTTGGTTCCAGAGCTTTCCGGTGAGGGACGCGGAACTGCGCCGGGCTTGCTGCGCGGACGCAATGTTGCCGGAGCTGCCTTTGGGGGAGCTCCATCCTTCGCTTTCTCGTTGGAACCGGGCCCAGCAATACCCCGTGCGGCGGCTGCCTCGGGAAGAGGCGGCGGCTGCGTGCTGAGTCCCTTGGGCGGCGGTGACGCCGACGGGCGCGGTACCTGAGAAGCCCCTGTGCCTAACAGGGTCCCCGATCGCACAGGACCAGTAAGCTTCGTGCCCTTCACGGGAGGGACGGATGTGCCGGGCCTCGTGGGCAGCTCCGAGGAAGGCATAGGAGCGGACTTCTCGGTAGAGACAGTGGATGATGATTGGGCAGGAATCTTGCTCACGGGCTTTCCAATTGCCGCCATGAGCTCTGGTACTTCCGAAAAACGGATCCACTTCTGCATCCCGCTCTTCCAAACCAGCACGTCGGGTCCGAACGTCCCTTTGGCGTAGGCTTGGGCGGCTTCCTCCGTACTCATGCGTCGCGTGTCTGTCTTACTCAGAGCAATCGACCACACGACCACCGCTGGTGGTGGTGCGGACTGGAGCGACAAGAACGCTTCGGTGGCGCTCATGAACTTGGCGGGTTCGTTCTTATCCGAAACCGTAGAAACACCCGGGGGTTGGGTGCCATCCAGACGGAACTCCACTCCGCAGGACTTGCAGCGCGCCCGAAACTGCTTCCCCGCGATCTGTTCGTCTGAGACGACATAGCTCCGTTGGCACGATGGACAACACACGATCATGGGCTGCAAATCCCTTTACTTTGGAAGTGCGAACCTCATTGGTTCGCCTTAACCACGACGAAAGGGAAAATAGCACCAGTATTGAGTTTTCAAATCGGACCCGCGGTCATCTCGTGAAGAAAAGAGCGCGCTACTGGCGCACCGGAGGCCTCCGAATGATGCCGACTGATCCAGCATCGACCCAATTGTCGAACCACAACCGAATCTGGTCCTCGTTCGCTCTCGAGCAACCCCCGTTGAGCGAACCGACCTGTTCCTCGCACCGCGCTGCCAATACGCTGGCTCTCTTCCTCTGCGGCATTACAATCTGCCGAGACGAAATTAGGAGGAATGGATGTACTCCCCACAGAGCTTGGCCACTCAATTTGCGGCACTCGGCTTGGCCGCAGGCCTCGCAATCGGGTGCAGCGCAAGCGCTACGGACAACACCGATTCACCCACGGGTAATCAGGCCACAGGCAACAACTCCGGTGAAGCCCTGGGCGGTCGCGCAAGCAGCACCGGCGGCTCGTCGAGCAAAGCCTCGATGTCTGGTGGAACTTCGACTCGAAGTTCCAGCGCCTCGACCTTCACTTGTGAAGCGAACGAGCGTTGCCCTGCCGCATCGAACCGAGCCACTTGCACCAATGCAAAAGGGCAAACCTGCACGTGCTTCAGCGGTGTCGTGTACTGCAAGTGAGACGCCCAAGCCCGCACTAGCGGCTCCGCCAGTGCAGGCGCAGCGCCAGACGTGCAAACGTTTTGGCCAGAGCGCAACACCTGACCCGCGCGCGCCTATCCATCTTGTACGACTCCGCTGCTCGGCGCCACACTCGGTGCCTTCTGATGGAAACCCGACGTGCAGAGCAATCGTTTAAGCGTCGGAACAAGACGGCTCTCCATCTGGTCCAGCAGAACAACGGCGTCGGGTTGCTCTTGCTCGAGTGTGGAGGCTTGATTCACTCCCTCGATCGCGGCAACCACGACAATCAGCAGTCCCTCGAGTCGTGGGTTGTTGCGCAGCAGTGCGATAAGCTTGTCGCAGGAGAGACCGTGTCTTGTCGCTTCGATCACCACTGCCGCGATGCCGTGGTGAACGATCATGCGGGTCACTCCAATCGCAGATGGTTGCTCATAGAGCACGTACCCCGCGTCGCCAAGCAAACGAACGATTTGGATGCGCGATGATCCACCGTCACTAATGACCAATACGCGGTCACGCATTGCCAACCGGGTCACGCTCTCTGATCCAAAGTAGTCCGCCCGGAGAGACTTGTTGCGAGCTTCGAATGCCATAATCTCCTCGAAGATGCTCGTACGCGTTGCCTGCGGTGGGTTGTCGACCACTGCCCCTCGTGAAACCGCCAGCGCCTGGGCCGCGGCTCGAAGACGGAGCGAGACTATCCACGCCTTTGAGGAATTGCCAGTCCGACCACGTCAAAAAACCCACGTCCGCGAAGTCCCTTGGCTATAGCAAAAAGCCGAGCCCCTCGTTCATGCGTGGCACGCCACGACACTGAACATTCTGTATGTTGATAACATGTGAGCAAGTGCGAATTTCTAGCCTCAACGGGGTCTCGAATCCCGCTTGACTCCATGCGCTCGCGCGCAGAATCTCGCCGTTCTCATCATTCGACAAAGACGCTTCGGCTTGGGCTGCTTAAGCAGCCACTCCGACGTTTCCAGCGATGTCTTTGCTTTGAGCGTCGCGGCAACGTAGACTCGCCGCCGCTCGGAGTTGCCGCAGCATTTGGAGCCGACAATGCCATGGGGCCGAACCGCATCTGGTCAGAGACCAAGCACCATCTCGTAAGCTCAACTCAGCCTGCGGTTTCCGTGCTTTTGCGCAAGTACAATCAGGCGCAGCGGTTCTTGCGGCGACCGAACGGTGAGCAGCTCTTGCTGGCAGAAGCTGCCGTCACGCTAGCGGCCGTGAAGGCGATGTTGCTGGTCGTCCCGTTCGAACGCTGGCGACACCTGTTAAGGAATCCGCCAGACAGGGTTGCCCCTCAAGCCGGAGCCACAGCTAGCAAAGCGATAGCGGTGGCAGTCGCTCAGCTCAGTCGGCACTCGGTCGTGGCACTCACGTGCCTTCCTCAGGCACTTGCGGTGCGTTCAATGATGCATCGGCGTGGGCTACGCGGCGAGCTACGCGTCGGGGTAGCTCGCGCTCGGGATGGCGGCATTCGGGCGCACGCGTGGGTCGTTTATGAGGGCGAGGTCATCATCGGGGGCCTACCCGATCTCGATCAATTCACCGTTCTTGGTTCGCTAGATCCAACCCTGCCGAACGCCCTGCTACGTTGAGCTCCAAGGTCCAAACGCATGCATATCCGCCCTTTTCGCCCCGACGACGAACCCGCTGTAATCGACCTTTGGCATGCCTGCAGTCTCACTCGCCCGTGGAACGATCCCAAGCGCGACATCGCCCGCAAGATGGCAGAGCAACCCGAGCTCTTTCTGGTAGGTGTCGAGGGGAACCGGATCGTGGCTAGCGCGATGTTCGGATATGACGGGCATCGCGGGAGTGTCGCATACCTGGCCGTAGCTCCGGAGTATCAGCGAGCCTCATTTGGTAGGCAATTGATGGAAGCTGGCGAGGCTCGACTCCATGAGCGCGGCTGTCCGAAGGTGAATCTCTTGGTGCGCACGTCGAACGCGCAGGTGCTCGAATTCTACCACAAGCTTGGATACACGGAAGACGCGGTGGTGAGCCTTGGCAAGCGCTTGCACGAGGACCAGCCACCGTTGCTCTAGTGACGCGTGCATCGTCGAGACCGGCTCCTCCCACTTGCCCGCAGCGCGGCGCGCGAGGACAAGTTGGGAGGAGCAAGCGCCGGCGCAGACGGCGCGGTGGTGGGCAGGAGAATCTCGGAGGCGCTCGGCATCGTTGGCTTGCATTAGCGTTGATTTCGATTCCCGTCCGGGTTACCCGACCCTCAGCTCATGGCCCCAACCCCTGATAAGAAATTGACCAAACTAGCCTCAATCTTTTCGAGCCTTCTGCTTGCAACGTGTGCTCTGAATCCAACGTCACGCTGCACCGCCGAACGTGTGAGCAGTGACCTTGCCCGCATCCACTTCGTGGGGCGAATAGAGCGCAGTCGCGATTCGGTGCGTTACGCCTGGTCAGGAAGCGGCTTCGTGGCGCGATTTGAGGGAACCGGCATCGTGGTGCGACTGCACGATCACCAGAATGAGCACCAAATCATCGTTGATGGCCAGCCCCAAACGAAACTCGTCACCCGCGCAGGCGTGGGTCGCTACCCGCTAGCTCGTGGACTGCAGCACGGCGTTCACCAGGTGGAGATGTATCGACGCACCGAGGCACTGTTCGGCGTCACCCAGGTCGACGGAATCGATGTCATTGGTGGCTCGCTTCTTCCGACCTCGCCTCCCAACACTCGCCGTATCGAGGTGGTGGGCGATTCGATTTCGTGCGGCTATGGCAACGAGGGGACAACTCCAGACTGCAAATTCTCGCCGCATACGGAAAACCATTATCTTTCCTATGGCGCAATCTTGGCTAGAACGTTCGGCGCAGAACTCTCGACGGTAGCGTGGTCTGCCAGGGGTGTCGTCAAAAACTACGCGGGAGAGCCGGGCGAGAAGATGGGCGCACTGTATCGTCGGCTGTTGCCGGCTTCTCGAAGCTCGTCCACCCTCCCAGCTCAGCGTCACGATCTGGTTATCGTGAACCTCGGAACAAACGATTTCAGCACTGAACCGGATCCCGAGGAGCAGTTGTTTGTGGATGAATATGTCCAACTTCTCCAGCAAATTCGAACAACCAATCCCACCGCGCTCATTCTATGCACGGTTGGGCCGATGCTTAGTGGCGAAGATCTGACGCGAGCCAGACGAGCTATCGCGTTGGCGGTCGAACATATGGGAGCTAACGGCGATCATCGCGTCGTTAGCTACGAGCTGACGCAAGCCAATGAGCAACCAGGGTGCGATGGGCATCCTGGCCTGAATACCCACCAGAACATGGCTGACGAACTCGCACGCGCCGTCCGCCTGCATCTCGACTGGTAGGCGGGGCATCGGTAGTTGCCTATCGCACAGGTCGTAGGCGCGATGCTCGCAATGCTCGCAATGCAAGACGGGTCAATCTGACAACACGCGGCACTAAGCCTTCAATTCCTGTGGCGCCGCGCCTGCGGACCAACGGTATCCGGAACGTAAGGCGTCGTTTACCGGACCTGAACGATGGGCATTCAACCTTTGTGTCGCTGGTCAAAGCTAAAGGCCTCCGGCGAGCGTGCCGTACTGCAGCACGCTGCCCCGAGTGTCCGAATTTCCTTCTACTTCGCTGCTGCCTTCCCACCCCACGTGCGGTGGCTTCTCAAGTGCGAGACTCGGCCAACGGCCGTTATCGAGGCGGCACAGTCCCCGAACCGCGACCGGACGCGCACTACCCGTGGACCTACGATGAGAACGACCTCGCCACTGCTTGCGCTCTTGTCTCTCGTCACGTTGACGTCGCGCTTTGTACTCGCAGAGGACAGCGAGAAGCCAGTCGACGATCTCGATCTTGTGAAGTTGCTCAATGTCCAAGTCTCCACTGCCACGAAGACAGCTGAAGATCCGGACGAAGCGCCCGCGGTTATTACCGTAGTAACCCGCGACGACATCCACCGCTGGGGCTATCGCAACGTCGGCGAGGTATTGAGCCACTGCGTTGGGTTTTTCGCCGTCGATGACCACGTGCAACCCAATGTGGCCGTGCGCGGAATGACCGGTGGTTTAGGCGCCGAGAGTAGCGTGATCAAGGTAATGATCGACGGTCGATCCGTGGCATACCGCACCACGTCTGGCAATTGGCTAGGCGCGGAGCTGGTGCCACTCGAATCAGTCCGGCAGATAGAAATTATTCGTGGTCCCGCCTCGGCCCTGTACGGCGCGGACGCGTTTCTCGGCGTCGTCAACATCATTACCGAGTCCCCGAATGAAGCCAGGCCCGTCCAGGCACGTCTCTTCGTCGGGATGGCTGGTTCCAATCCTGGAGGTCAAATCGACGTCGTCGCCACGGGGAAGCGAGGCCGAGTAGACTACCTGCTCGGAACTGTCGCTGAGTACGGAAGCCGCAGCGGATTATCCATGCCCTCGGAGTCCCCGAGCCCCAATATTCCAGCCTATGTTGGGGATCGACGTACCGCAAACAACCTGGATCGTCGCTCACTCGGGATGCAGGCGCGCGTGGGCTATCGTTTCGCGGACGTGGGACACGTAATAACGAGCGCCTACGTGTCCGGTTTTGGCAGGGGTGGCGACTTCGCGCCGTGGGCGCAGCTGACCTATGGAACGGACTCGGAAGGGCGCCGGACTGGCACCAGAATCTCCTTGGCCCAGACGAGATTGAACATGGATGCATTACTGCATGCGTCCAAGTCGCTCGACATATCGCTGCAGAGCACCTACTTTATGGGCGGTGTGCTTCCCGCCGATCGCATCGAGATGGGAAGCGAGCTCTGGTACGCGCGCCGGCGGACTTCATACCGCGGAGTGGACTCGGTCTTTGAAGCGCGCTTTCTTCCCAACGCGCGATACAACATGATCGCTGGCGTGGAAAGCGTGTACGACCGCGAGTCGTTGCTGGCTCCGGAACGCATCAATCGAGAAACAGACCAGGCTGTCCAAAGCGTCAGTTCAGCCAATCGTGACTTCACGTTCTCGAATATGGGCGCCTACGTCAGCGCCAATGTCTGGGCAATTGAACAGTGGCTCAAACTCACAGGCGGCCTTCGGTATGATCACCACAGTACCTACGGAGCGCAGCTGACAGGCAGACTGGGTGCAACATCCCGCCTGTCTCGCGCGTTGGTAATGAAGTTGCTTTACGGCAGCGCCTTCAAGGCGCCGTCCCCATACCTACTGTACGCGTCACCCATGGGTCCAGGTGACGTGCGCGGCAACGCCGCACTACGCCCGCAGAAGATCCACACAGTGGAATATCAGGTATCCTTCAAGCCAAGCTCATTCTTCGGCGTGAGCTCGAGCGTGTCGTACAATAGGTTGCTGGACAAGGCGGAATTTAGTCCACAGGGCATCAACCAGGTGGCCCGCAACACCGCCAGTCAGACCACCCTCACGTGGGAGACTCGGGCCGATCTCAAGCACTACGATGACTACGCAACCTACGCCTCCTTCGAGCTGGTGCATTCGAAGCGCAATCTCGGTGAGGTGGGATACGCTGCGAATCTGGTTGGCAGCGCGAATATCCTCTATCCGCCGTATATCGCAAGGCTGGGCGTGACCGCGTCCGTTCCCAGCCATCCCTCGCTGCCACTCTCAGCGGGGGCCGAAGGTATGGTCGTCGGAAAAAGGCACGCCGTCGACGCCAGCGTCCTCGCCAACGGTGGTCAATTCGACCTCGACCCGTATGCCACAGTAAATGCGTTCGTCACCACACGCAGTCTCTACTTGGTCCGCGGACACGAGTCGGTTGCGTCAATCCGCGTCTACAATGTACTCGGAACGCGCGGACCTGATCCGGGCTTCTCCGGCTTCGAATACCCGCTTGCACCGCGAGAAATCATGCTCGAGTTCCGACACACCTACTGAAACGCATCGCGCACCGCACTGAGCCTGATGGTTTACATGAAGTCACTCACCCATGCCAAACGGAGACAGCGAGATGTCCAAGCCCGCTGACTCCGGACTTGCAATCGGCGCGGCTGTCGCACTGGCTGCAACGGCTTCGCTTGCTACGAAGACGGCGCATGCTGCCGCTCCGAAGCTACTCGTGTTCTTGCACGTCGCAGTGAAGCAGCGCGCGCTACAGAGCGCCCTGCAGGGAGGCCTACCGGGAACAGAGGTAACTGCGGTAGGACGCGTCGGCGACTTCGAACGAGCACTCAAAGCAGGAACCGACGCAGTACTAGCGTCGTTGCCCGTTCTCTCGTCATTCAGGTTGCGTGTCCAACTCCAAGGCTCACGCGCTGGTGCCAGCGACGAGAAGTATGCACTAATTGGAGTCAGTGCAGAGCCAAATCCCGCTAAGGTGGCCTCAGTCGGCGCGTTGGATCTCCTGGGCCGAGATGGAACCAATACGTTTGTGTACGGTCTGCTTGGGGCTGCACCACGGGTAGAGCGAGTGTCAAAAGTTGAGGACCTCTTGCCCCTGCTACAGATGCAGCGAGTCGACGCGATCTTGCTACCTTCGCGACTATTCGCGGAGGTCAGATCGGCTAGTAAGCTACTTCTCGTCTCCACTGAACTTCGAAAGACAGTAGGGCTCCCCGCCGTTGCAACTGTGACTCCTTCGGGAGATGCAGTTGCAGCATCGGTCGGCAGAATCCCAATTGCTCTAGCAAAGATGCTGGGAGTTGACTCATGGCGCTAACACGACGCGATTTTCTATGCACAATTCCGCTCTGTGCCGGAATGATGCTCGGATGCGCCGGGGGCCCAGTGCGCTCCCAAGCGAACAAGCAGCTGACTGAGCTCGCAAGCGCCGGAAGGGCTAACAGCGCGGCTCGAACCATTGTCGTGTTTATGCCAGAAACTCCTCAAACCAGAGATGTCTGGAAGGGGCTTACCGACGAGCTTGCCGCTGAGTATAAACTGGTGGCCATCAGAATCGAGGACGCGTCGGACAAGGCGCTCATTAGCCGAGCGATCCAGCGGTACCGTCCCGCAGCCTTAGTGCTCATGAACAATCCCACCGTAACGGCGTATCGAGATTACCAACGCAGCACCCCGGGGTTGTCGTTTCCACCCGCAATCGTCGTTATGACCTCGTTTCTTGAGGGGCAGTCTTCACAGCTGGTTAGCGCGACGGGCATCACCTACGAGGTCCCGCTAATCACTGTAATGACGAACTTGCGACGTCTGATTGCGCTGAAGAATGAGCGCGTAGGGGTCATCGTTCGGCAGCCACTCCGAACCTTCGTCAGCAAACAAATTGCGTTGGCGAACCGAGAGAAGGTGGTGGTTACCCAAGAGGTAGTCGGTGCTTCACCGAACGCCTCTGAAATTAAGCGCGCACTACGTCGACTCAAGCGCGACGCGGACGTGCTCTGGATCCTTAACGACGACCGTTTACTCACCCCGAAACTCATTTCCGACGGTTGGCTTCCGGGCTTGGACGAGCGTCCGTGGATACCAACCATCGTTGGCGCTGGCTCCTTGGTTTCTCCCCAGCGCTCATTCGGGACGTTTGCCGTGTTGCCTGACCATGTGGCGCTTGGTGCACAGGCGGCCACCCTCCTTCTCGACATCGCCGAACGAGAATGGGCGCTACCCGTTGAAACGCCGGTGCAACTCCCCCTGTCGACGACCACCACCATGGACCTTGGACAGGTGAAGGAACGCTTTGTGATGCAGAAGGACGCTCTCGAGCAAGTGGATCGCATCCTCGAGTAAGATCAATGCATGAAGCGAACACTGCGAGAAAGCACCGGGCCGTGTGGTCTTGCGTTGCAGCAATTCTTCCCCTTCGCACACAGTGAGGCTTGTCGTGAAAACTACCAAGAGTCTGCGCGGAAAGTTCCTGACCACAATGCTTCTGGTCACCGGACTTCTTGGCCTATCCACGCTGATACTCGTCACTTTCCTTAGCGCTCGAGTCGCGTCCCAGCATCTCGCCGCCGTACAGGTGCACATCGAGGAAGGCATTCGGAGCAAAGGTCGAGTCCTAACCGAGAACCATGCACTGGCCATGCGCACTATGGCCCTCGACAACGCCTTTCTTGATATGCAGCGGTTGGTTGAACGCGCCGTCAACGAAGACCCTGATTTGACGTACGGGATTTACGTCAACTCCGAAAAGGAAGCACTCGCTTACTGTCTGCGTGGCAGCAACTGTGCAACCGAAAAGCAGGTCGACAAGGAAGCCTGGAAGCACCTCGGATTGGACCCCGCGTCTGTACTCGTAAACGCGCCGACAATCACGCGCGCCTCCAGGTTGAACGCCGATCTGTTGGAGGTCGCGATGCCGGTCCAGGGCGACGATCGGGAGAATATCGGCACTGTTCGCTATGGTCTATCCACGCGACGAATGCACGACGCGCTGGCGCAGGCCCGAGTGGACGCCCGTCGACAACTGAATCATTCGCTCGGATTGATCGGTTCGGCGGTTACGCTAGCGGTGCTCCTAGGGCTCGTGTCGAGTCGTTTTCAAGCGGGTCGAATCACACAGCCTTTAGGTGAGCTGACGGCGGCGGCGCACGAGCTTGCGGCGGGGAACAGAACCGTTCGAGTCAACATTACGTCAGGCGACGAGCTCCAGACTTTGGGGGCGTCATTCAATCGCATGGTCGAGGACCTCGCAGCGTCTTACGGACAGCTCGAGGAGATGAATCGGACTTTGGAGCAAAAGGTCCAAGAGCGCACGGCCGAACTCGGTGCCAAGAACCGCGACATGCGACTGGTTCTCGACAATGTCGACCAGGGCTTCAT
>JBLNFG010000245.1:0-4710 GCA_050263495.1 Myxococcales bacterium
GACCATCGCTCACACTGCGAACTGTGAACAACACGAGTTGAGCACTCAGCACAGTGTTTTTTGCGCGTGATGGCAATGCCTTGGCGCTGCAGGATCACGAGCGCGGCGAGTGGGGCCGCGATCGACCCTTCCACTGGACGCAGCGGATCAAATATGACGCGCAGGTTCACGGCCTCGAGTACGTCGAGGCCTAGGTTCTTCAAGTGCCGTGGACCGCAATTTCCTCGGCGGAGAACGCCGATCCCAGGATCTTTGCGGACTTCGCTGGCACGTTCGGAAACGGGTCTCGACTCTGAAGCAGATAGGCTAGATAGTCTAGGCCCATGACGCAATCGTCCGCCCCGGCGCCTGAAGACGACAACCGTTTCCGCGACGTGCAGCACCAATCAAAAAACCGGCGTGTCATTTTACTGCGACGCCCAAGTGGCGCACCCGTGACAGCAGACTTTCGCTTGGAAGCGGTACCGCTGCCCGAGGTTCAATCGGGGCAGGTGTTGCTGCGAACGCTGTACCTCTCGCTCGATCCGTACATGCGTAGCCGCATGGATTCAGGCCCCTCTTATGCCCCTGCCGTCGGACTCGGAGAGGTCATGCCGGGTGGCACGGTTAGCGTTGTCGAGGTCTCGCGCAATCCCAAGTATCGAGTCGGAGATCGAGTGCTTGGGTACACGGGATGGCAGGAGTACGCCCTGTCGGACGGCAGCCAACTGAGACCTATTCCTGCCACCCTTGAGCAGCCTTCGTTGATGCTGGGAGTGCTCGGGATGCCGGGTTTTACCGGGACCATGGGGCTGCTCGAGATCGGTGCACCGAAGCGCGGAGAGACTCTCGTCGTATCGGCGGCAACTGGGGCGGTTGGGTCAGTGGTGGGGCAAGTCGGAAAGCTTAAGGAGTGCCGTGTGATTGGCATTGCAGGCGGGCCAACCAAGTGTCGATATGCAGTCGAAGAGCTTGGCTTCGACGCGTGCGTCGACCACCGTGAGCCTGACTTGCCTGGAAGACTCGCTGCTGTTTGCCCCAATGGAATCGACGTCTATTTCGAGAATGTCGGCGGTGCAGTGTTCGATGCCGTGCTGCCGTTGCTGAAGCCGGGCGCGCGCGTGCCCGTTTGCGGCGTGATCTCCCAATACAACGACAGCACGCCGCCGCCGGGCCCGGACCGTTTGCACGACCTCTTGCGTACGATGGTCGTGAAACGGATCCGGATGCAGGGGTTCGTCATATTTCAGGACTTCGGGCATCGGTTTGGCGAATTTATTGGGATGATGACCGAGTGGGTCGAGCAGGGGCAAGTCAAGTATCGCGAGGACGTCGTGGCGGGATTGGAGAATGCTCCAGAAGCCTTCATCGGACTGCTCGAAGGGCGCAACTTCGGGAAGCTCATCGTTCGTGTGAGTGTCGTCGCGTAGATCGCGTCAGTGAACTATCTGAGTGCGGATCTGGATACCCATAATTCGAAGACGCCTGGGCTAGTCCAGGCGCGCGCTGCGGTGTATCTCAGTTTGGCACGCAATACAGGTAACCACAGGTGCTCGGGATTGCGCTGCACTTGGAGACCATGGTGCCAAGTACGCCGCGAGTCGTGATGCACTGGGTGGCGAGGAGACTATTGTTCGGGCTGTACGCGCGGTTCAAGGGGAACGAGGGCGCACTTCCCGCAGTCGTGGTCGACACCGAGCTGTTATCCCCGTCCGTCGGATCGATTGCGACGCAGGTGCGACCGCTCGGGCACGACGCTGTCGTCTGAGTGAACCCTAGATAGGGATTGCTGCCGCAATTGCCGTAGCCAAAGTAGCAGAGCGCGTTGGCCATGTTCGATGCCTGCGCTGCCGTCAGCGGTGAGCCGTCTGCATTGTCGACCTGGTAGATGTAATGCGGTCCGCAATTGCCGTTACCCAGATTGGTTGGGCCGCCCACCAAGGTGAGCTTGTGCAACGGCGGCAGGGCTGCCGGTCTATTCCGGCTCAAGTCTTGGATCAAATTCACTTGCCGAGAGTAGGACGACGTTAGCTCCGTCGCGAGCACCGTCGGATTGAAGACATCTTGCGGAATGACGGACGTGAGCGCCGAGTTCTGCTGCCCGAGGATTGCTTTCACGTTGACACAGCCGTTCCCGCAACGCCCAAGACCCGTCGAACTCAGGCTTGTCACTCCGCCGTACATGGTGTTCGTGACCGTAAGGTCGTTGATCGGATCCCAACGCCCAAGCTCGGTGGCCATTGCGACGGCTAACGCCGCCTTGGTCGGGTTCAGTCCGTTATTGGTCGGGCACGTCGCGTACACGTTCGATTCCATGTTCCAAGCCCGAATGACTGGGAGTACGCCTGACCAGCTGCGCGAGGCACAGAAGGTGAAGGCGGCCGTGCTTCCAGGGTTGATTAGGGTGTTTTGGTTCATTGGCGTCGCGGTAACGACCCCGGTATTGGAGGAGAAATTAGCTCCAGAGTAGTTGTTGAGGGAGGAGCCCTTGAGATCGATCACCACCTGCCATCGCGAAGTGGCTTGGTTCAGACCGTTCGTCAAGTCGACCCTCGCGCAATAGTTCGTGTTCGAACTGGACGTGATCGAGATGTTGGCATTGCCGACGGACACCGGCGACGCGCTCGTCACCACGTTTTCGGACGGCTCCTCGCCAGTCGGAGCCGCGACACATCCCTGCAGCATCAGAATTCCTATTGCAGTAGATAGGATGTTTGGCGTTGTGGTCATACGATGCCCTTTCGAGATTGCGTTTCCAATCGCCAAAGGGCTGCAGCAAGCGTTCCATCCTCACGTATGACCAGCGCGTCAGGATGAAATGAAATGGGCTACTTTTGCCTGAAATGCTCGAGGTCTCCGTCACGAAGCGGCGTTACCGCCTTTGTCTTAGACTAGACGTGCATGGACGTGCGCAACTTGTTTGCACAAGTCGTGCAAATGCTCGGAGTATGTGGAAACTTCAGGTGATAACGGCTATTGCCGATGGCTCCTTGTGCACACGCAACGGCGTCCTTAATCCGCTCCAAATATGCCCAGTGGCGAGACACGCGATCACGGGTAGTCGTGCCAACGCCTGGGTCCGACTGCCGTGCGACCACCCTCCGTGGTCGCGCCGAACTGACCAACAGAAAGAACGGCGCGAGGTACGCCACTAAGTCGGCGACGTAATCGCCCCATGCATTCCATTGCACCACTAAAGCCGAACCAAGCCACTTGCCACCGACAGATGCCCCCTGCTGATTGCCGATGGTCGGAGGCGCTTGCAGCACGCCCGCGCCGCGTTCGATGCGACTGAACGGTTCGCAGCGCGACCGTCGTCGCAACACGCCTGCGCCGCGCTCGATGCGATTGAACGGTTCGCAGCGCGACCGTCGTCGCAACACGCCCGCGCCGCGCTCGACGCGATTGAACGATTCGCAGCGCGACCGTCGTAGCAACACGCCCGCGCCGCGTTCGATGCGACTGAACGGTTCACAGCGCGACCGTCGTCGCGTCAGCGGCCTTTCAACCAATGGGCATATTGCTGCGCCAGCACACTCTCGGGATTCGCAACACCGAGCGCTTTGGCGGCGTGATACGGAAAATGCGGATCATCCAGCTCTTTGTGCGCCAGCATCACGAGATCGGCTTGCCCATTCGCGATGATGTCTTCGGCCTGTTGGGGTTCGTTGATAAACCAACCAACCGCGGTAGCAATAGCTGCCTCACGCTTGATACGCTGCGCGAAAGGCGCCATGAAGGCGGGGCCCCAGGGTACACCGGAAGCATTGGGAGTGTTGAAGCCGAGGCTTACGTCGATCAAGTCGAGCCCGTGAGCCTTGAACCTCTTCACGAGTTCAATCGATTCCTCCAACGGCTGACTTTCCTCGACAAAGTCGTAAACGCCAAGCCGGACGGCGAGGGGATACCTTTCGGGCCAAACTGCGCGGACGGCACTCAACGTTTCGAGCAGGAATCGTGCGCGGTTCTCAAAGCTGCCGCCGTACTCATCGGTACGCTTGTTCGCGATCGGCGAGAAGAAGCTCTGTGCCAAGTAGCCATGGGCAAAGTGGAGCTCCAACCACTCGAAACCGGCGCGTAACGCGCGCTGTGCGGCGGATACGAAGTCGCTACGTACGCGGACTATCTCGTCCTTGGTCATCGCGTGCGGTACCCGTGGTAAGTTCGCTCCGAATGGGATGGGTGAAGGACCCAGCGGCTCCCACGCGCGGGGATCACTCGGTGGAATATGGTCGTCGCCCTCCCACGGACGATTCGCCGAAGCTTTTCGCCCGGCGTGCGCGATCTGGATGCCGGGAACGGCCCCTTGTCGCTTTACGAAATTCGAGATGGGAGTCCAGGCTTCTGCTTGTTGGTCACTCCACAGCCCCGTGCAGCCGGGACTGATGCGCCCCTCTGGCGAGACGGCCGTTGCTTCCGCGATCACGAGTGCGGCTCCGCCAATAGCGCGCGCCCCTAAGTGAACCAGGTGCCATTCATTCGGTACACCGTTCTCCGCCGAGTACTGGCACATCGGCGAAACAACGATGCGATTCTTGAGCAGCACGTCTTTAATGTGGAATTCGGAAAGCAGCTTGGACATCGAAATTGATCCGTACCTCGCGTGATTGGCCGAGCCCCGAACACGAGGTTTACGTCCTCACGACGCAACATCCACGCGGGGTTCGTCCGGGTCTTGGTCACGGCGCGAGTATTGTGTCGCCCACGTGATTGCACAATCCTGGTACAGGC
>JBLNFG010000246.1:0-3779 GCA_050263495.1 Myxococcales bacterium
TGGCTGACCGGAACCCCATTCACCGTACAATACGACAACACCGGCACCATGTCGTCGCCATGGCCGCCGAGCACCATCGCTCGTACGTCCTTGATGCTGCAGTTGCACGCTCGAGCAATAAAGAGTGTAAAGCGAGCGCTGTCGAGCACGCCCGCCATACCGACCACCTTGTTACGCGAGGCACCCGTGCGTCGCTTGTACTCGTAGACCATCGCGTCCAAGGGGTTGGAAATGATAATCGAGAACGCGTCAGGGCAGTGGCGCTTCGCATTGTCCGCCACGTCGCGAATGATGGGCAGGTTGGTCGCCACGAGATCATCGCGCGATTGGCCCGGCTTACGCGGGATGCCCGCGGTGACGATGAGAACGTCGGCGCCGGCCAAGTCCTCCCAATTCGACGTGCCGGTGACGCTCATATCGCTGCCGCTGAGTGCGGTGCTCTGTTCGAGGTCGAGCGCCTTGCCTTTGGCGAAGTTTGCCTTCGCCGGGATATCGAACAGCACCACGTCGCCGAGCTGTTTCGCCACGAGCAGGTTGGCGAGCTCGCCGCCAATGTTTCCGGCTCCAATTAGTCCAATCTTGCGTCTCTTTTGCATAATAGCTACTGGGCTTCCTTACTGGTTGAGCGTGCTACGGATACTACATGTGTTGGATCATGGCTGAGCCAAATCCCGAACACTTTACCTCTGTTGCGCCATTCATTAGACGCGCGAAGTCATAGGTCACGGTGCCGGCTGCAATGGCCCCGTCCATTCCCTTTAGCACGAGCTCGGCGGCTTCTGGCCATCCGAGATGCCGAAGCATCATCTCTCCGCTCAGGATCACGCTACCCGGGTTCACCTTATCGAGGTTGGCGTACTTCGGAGCTGTGCCATGGGTCGCCTCGAAAATGGCATGACCAGTTGCGTAGTTGATATTCCCACCAGGCGCAATGCCAATCCCTCCCACTTGAGCAGCCAAAGCGTCGCTCAAATAGTCCCCGTTCAGGTTGAGCGTTGCGATCACATCGAACTCTTTCGGCCGGGTCAGCACCTGCTGCAGCGTGATGTCCGCAATTGAGTCACGGACCACGAGTAGGCGTTTGTAACGACCCTCTCCGTGCGTGGATTGCAGCGCAAGGGCCTGCTCCACTTCTCGCCGAAATTCCGCTTGAACGTCTGCTGGCGCGACGTCGTAGCCCGGTTCAACCAGTCGCGCATTCTCCTCGACGGAAAGCTGCGAGTTCTTCTCGATGTTGCCAAGAATCCAGCTTTCTCGTTCGGTCACGATCTGAGCGCGAAATTCGCGTTTGGCCGCCGCATAGCCCCAATCACGAAACGCACCTTCGGTGAATTTCATGATGTTTCCTTTGTGGACCAAGGTTACTGATTTGCGCCGGTTGGCTAGCGCATACTCAATCGCGGCGCGTACGAGTCGTTCGGTGCCCTCGCGCGAGACCGGCTTGATGCCGATGCCACTCGTTTGGGGGAAGCGAATCTTCTTCACTCCCATCTCGTTCTGCAGAAACGCGATCATCTTCTTTGCTTCGACGCTTTCCGCCGCCCATTCGATGCCCGCGTAGATGTCCTCGGTATTCTCGCGGAAGATCACCATGTTTACGTCTTCGGGGCGCTTAACTGGGCTGGGAACGCCGGTGAACCAACGTACCGGCCTTAGGCACACGTACAGGTCAAGCATCTGCCGCAACGCTACGTTCAGCGAGCGGATCCCCTTGCCAACCGGAGTCGTGAGCGGACCCTTGATGCCAACCAAGTATTTTCTGTATGCCTCGACCGTCTCATCTGGCAGCCAGTTGTCGAGCATGCGCTTCGACTTCTCGCCCGCGAGCACTTCAAACCACGCAATCTTCTTCTTTCCCCCATACGCTTTCTCGACAGCGGCATCGAGCACACGCACGGAGGCGCGCCAAATATCCGGTCCTGTACCATCGCCCTCGATGAACGGGATAATTGGATGGTCCGGTACTTCGAGGCGCCCATTGGCACCCATGCGGATGGCTTCTCCACTGGTTGGGGCAGCTGCGGTCGTCATGGTGATGCTTCTCTTCTTTCCGTTCGAATGCTTGGGCCGGTTAGACAAGTCGGTAGACGTGTCGGCACGCCGCCTACCGGTTAGACCATTGATCCCGCCGAAGCAACGTACCTGCTACGTTCGATCGCGGAACCCGGGTTTCACGCTAACACGACGAAGAACGGTTGGCCTGGGGGCCGTATGCCTCAGCTGCGCAAAGTCATGCTGAGCGGGTCAGCAAAATCATTCAAGCCAACATCGAGTTCCTTTTCCTCGGGGCTTTTTGCTACGCTCCGCCCGCCATGAAACCGACGACCAAACCTAGTATTGCCACCTTTTCTTCAGGCCCTTGCGCAAAGCGACCAGGGTACTCACTGAGTCAGCTACCGACGAACATCCTCGGTCGCTCGCATCGTTCTGCGCTCGGCAAATCACGCCTCGCCAAAGCGATTGCTGACACCAAAGAAGTACTTGGTATCCCCAAGGACTACCGCGTTGGTATCGTGCCTGCTTCCGATACTGGTGCGTTCGAAATGGCGATGTGGAATCTGCTCGGCGCGCGCCCAGTGGATGCGTTCGTTTGGGAGTCTTTTGGCAGTGGCTGGGTGACGGACATCCAAAAGCAACTGAAACTGGCCAACGTGCGAGTGTTCCAGGCTGAGTACGGCCGCCTGCCGGATCTGTCTCAGGTCAACGGCGACAACGACACGGTGTTCTGCTGGAACGGCACCACGGGCGGCGTAAAGGTCCCCGACGGCAATTGGATCCCGGCGGATCGCAAGGGGCTGACCCTGTGCGACGCAACGAGCGCCGCCTACGCGATGGTGCTGCCCTGGGACAAATTGGATGTCGTAACTTTTTCTTGGCAGAAGGTACTTGGCGGAGAGGCAGCCCATGGCGTCCTCGTCCTCTCGCCGCACGCGGTAGAGCGACTAACCACGTACAAGCCAGCGTGGCCGCTTCCGAAGATCTTCCGCCTAACCAAGGGCGGCGCCCTCATGGAAGAGATCTTCGAGGGATCAACCATCAATACGCCGTCGATGATCGCGAACGAAGACTATCTCGACGCTCTCGCTTGGGCGAAGTCGATCGGAGGGTTGCCAGCGCTGATCAAGCGCAGCGAGGACAACCTAGCCGTGTTCGAGCAGTTCGTCGCTTCGCACCCCTGGATCCAGTTCCTCGCGGATCGTAAAGAGTACCGCTCCAACACTTCCGTCTGCTTCAAGGTGGATCTCTCACCCGAGCAGGTGAAGCGCATGGTCAAGCTGCTTGATGCCGAGCAGGTTGCCTATGACTGCGGCGCGTACAAAGACGCTCCGGCGGGACTCCGCTTCTGGTGCGGCGCAACCGTGGAAAAGGCCGACATCGAGAAGCTGTTGCCGTGGCTGGAGTGGGCGTACGAAGAGGTGCGCAAGGCGTAGTTGCCAGCCAACGTGCGTGATGCAAGTTCGCGGCGAGTGCGCAAAAACTGCGTTGCTGCAGGTTGCAGCAATGTTTCTAACCGCAATTCAAGCCGTGTACTGCCGCGAACCTGCGCACCGAGCGCTCGGGCACACTGCTACTCGGGCGTGTTTGCAAGAGCAGTAATTTCGCATTGCGAATCGGCATGATTCTGCTGAACTTCGCTGCGAATCAGGTCGTGTCTAGCAGCCTAACGTTGCTGCTCGAGCGGCCGAGCGTCGATCGAGGAGACGAACCATGGCTGTTAAGGCTGATCTATCCAAGTGCAATGGCTGCGGAGACTGCGTTGATGCTTGCCCAACTGAGGC
>JBLNFG010000247.1:0-2903 GCA_050263495.1 Myxococcales bacterium
GCCCGCGCTCGTGCCGGCCGGACCTCACGGGAGGGCCACGAGCACTCGACGGGAGATCCACCGGGCCGCGCTCGATCGTGCGCGCATGACACGACCGGAGATCACGGGCACTCGACGGGAAGCTCTTGTGAGCCCTGCGTTGCTCCTCCCATCCGCGCGGAGCCTTTGGCGAGCACGGATTTGGGAGGAGCAAGCACGCGCGGAAGCGCGTGCGGTGGTGGGCAGCAAAAAACGAGACTAGCCTTCCCTGAGTTAGCCGGCCGCTTGCGCCTCTTTGCGCTTTGCGTCCATCTTGTCCTTCAACGTGCCCGCCAGTTGGGCGGGCATGGGCTCGTATCTGGCAAACTCCATCGTGTAGGTCCCGGCGCCCTGGGTCATGCTGCGGAGATCCGTCGAGTACCGGAAGACCTCACTTTGCGGGACCTCTGCGTTGATCATCTGTAAGTCGCCGAGGGAATCCATTCCGAGAATGCGGCCGCGGCGAGAGTTCATGTCGCTCGTGATCGCGCCTACGTGTTCACCGAGCACGGTGATTTGCATGCGCATGATGGGTTCGAGAATCACTGTGCCCGCGAGCTCTAGACACTTCTTGAAGGCGATTGCTCCAGCCATTTGGAACGCCACGTCCGACGAATCCACCGAGTGATAGCTGCCATCGAACAGCGCCACCCGGATGTCGACGACGGGGAATCCCACTAGTCCGCCCCGCTTCATTGCATCCCGAACGCCTGTCTCGACGGACGGAATGAACTTGTTCGGAACAACGCCGCCCTTAATCTCGTCGACAAACTCGAACCCGGTGCCGATAGGCATAGGCTCGGCGGAAATCCAACAGTCGCCAAATTGCCCATGGCCACCCGTCTGTTTCTTGTGCCGACCTTGCGCTTTGACCTTCTTCGCTAACGTCTCTCGATAGGCAACGTGCGGTTGGCCCAGCGTGATGTTGACACCGAATTTGTCGCGAAGACGCGAGGCAACGACATCCAGATGCACTTCGCCCATTCCGGCGAGCACAATCTCATTGAACTCCGCATCCATATGCGTGTGAATCGTGGGGTCCGTCTGGGTGATCTTGCCCAAAGCGACGCCGAGCTTGTCCTGATCTTTGCGCGACTGGGGCAGCACGGTGATCGAATGCACCGGATTCGGGAAGGCGATCGGCGCAAGCTCGACCACCTTGTTCGGCTGAACCAGGGTGTCACCGATCTGGCTGTGCTTGAGCTTGGCGACGGCGACCACCATGCCAATGCACGCCTCGTCGATCTCCTTCTTGTCTCTGCCTTGGAATCGAATCATGTGTCCAATGCGTTCACGATCCGAAGTCCTCGGATTCGTCAGATCGTCACCCGCACGGAGTGTTCCGTTGAGAATCCGCATGAAGAACAACTCGCCCACGCCGGGATCGCTGGTCACCTTGAAGATCTGCGCTAACGCTGGCTCGTTCGGACCAAACTGAAGCGTCAAGGGCTCACCATTCACGTTTGCGACGGGAAGCTTCCGCTGCGTTGCGGGTTTCACATAGCGACGGATCAGATCGAGCAGGACTGTGCTGCCCTTTGGCGGCGTCGCACAGCCAGCGATGATCGGCACAATCTCGCCCTCATCCACGTCGATCGCGAGACGCGGCCGAATATCGTCGGTCGTCAGTGTCTCACCGGAAGCCAGCTTTTCGAACAGCGCCTCATCTGTGCCAGCAACTTCCTCGATCAATTGCGCCTGTGCCGCCGCAACCTGCTCCTTCAGCACGTCGGGGATCGGAATCTCTTTCACCCGGTCGCCAAAGCTGAAAGCCTTACCCTCGACCAGATTCACGACTCCATCGAAACTCGCACCCGAGCCAAGCGGGAGCACGAACGGATGCGCCTTCTTGGTGAGATTGGAGCGAATGCTCGCAACCACTTTTTGAAAATCGGTGTTCTCTCGATCTAGCTTGTTTACGAACAGAATCACCGAGCGTCCATGCTTGAGCGCCATTTCGTAGAATTGTCGCGTCGCGACGTCGACTCCCGTGGTCGCGTCCACGACAATCACCGCAACATCGAGAGCCTGTAGCGCCGACACCGCGCCGCCAATGAAGTCCGACGACCCAGGCGTGTCAGCAAACGTCATTTCGACGTCGTCCCACTTGATGACCTGGATCTTGGCGGCCAACGTCGTTCGCCGCTTGATTTCCTCGGGATCCGTGTCCAGAACCTTGCCACCTTCGGGTTGAGGAATGGCGTGTGCGCGATAGAGCAACGCCTCGGCGAGAGCAGTCTTTCCGCAACCAGGGGCACCGAGCAATGTGAAGCTTCTGACGTTTTCCGCTGCTGTCACGACGATTCCTCCCGAACTGAGCGAGTCCCTTTCGCGCCGCACCGCGGCTTTGAGCCACCATGCGACGTGCCCGCGCACAACGAGCTAGGTGTGATCCCCCGATCCCACTCGGGTTGGTGGAACACACGAAAACGAACTGTGCTCGCGGACATCGGCCTCGCATCCTAGGCAGATCTGGCGGAGTTACAAAGGGCTTTTGCAGTGAACACGTAACCGTTCACACAGGCCTTTCGTTCGACCGAAAAGCCATACATACGTGCCCACTCGAGAGCCCTGGCGGGGAGAGCACGGGGCGCGACGCTCTGCAGCGTCTCGGCTGCCAATTCCCGCGTCCACGGTAGCCCCGCGCCATTGCCCTCAGGTCCTTGGTCCTTGGGTACCCCCATGGGCGACCCGAACAGCGAACCACGGCCTCGAGCCGCGGAATGGTGGCTGGACCGAAGGACCCATTATTCGAATCGCGCCGCTAGTGCCGCTCGCCAGAAGTAGTGCCGGCAGTTACCGTGGCACCACGGCGGCACTAGGCGGGCGCAGCGACCGCGGGGTTCGGGGTGAAACCCCGAGAAAACGAGGAGGGCCGCAGCGGC
>JBLNFG010000248.1:0-19303 GCA_050263495.1 Myxococcales bacterium
CGAATCATTGCGCTCGGGACCGTTGACGCCTTCAGGAACTCGAAAGACGCGAGGGTAAGCGACTTCATCGAGGGGCGGGCGCCTGCCAAAGAAGACGTCGAAACCTTGCTGAACGCGTGAATCGACTGGCAAAACACCCATCGAGAGGTGTTGGCCCGCACCGTCGAACGAGTGCGACGCCAGGCTCAATGCCCGAGCGCGTGAACCGAGACGCGGTTCTGAGCCTAAGCCGATGAATCTGCGGATGTCGTGCGTGCAAGGTTCACAAGAACGGGCGGACTTGCTGCTGCGCTGCGTCAATGGAATCTCAAAATGGGCTGAACGGCCGAGGTGAATTTGGGGGGCGTTTGAGCAATGCTTCGGCCCGTCCCATGGTTACTGCGCGGGAGATCAAAGTCGGCATTTTCGTGCTGGTCGGAATGGCTCTGACCGGAATGGTGATCTTCATGATCGGGGAGGAGCGCCAACTCTTCGAGTCTAAAGTGGCTTTTCGCGCGGTATTCGAGGACGTTGAGGGGCTCAAGCGCGGGTCTACGATCCGCATGGGAGGCTTCGATATTGGGACTGTTGACGAGGTGAAGTACTCGGAAGATCCGAAAGATCCGAAGATCTACGTCAAGCTCGACATCGTTGAGGCCCAAGCTCAACGGATACGCAAAAACAGTCGCGCCAAGATCGATGCAAAGGGTTTGCTCGGCGACAAGCTCATCACGATTCTCCCGGGAACGCCGGATCAACCCTTCCTCAAGCCCGGCGACATCATTGACACGGACAAGGATCCGCACGACTTGCAGGCGGCGCTCGGCAGGGTCGGGGCAATTTCGAGCAAAACCGAGCAGATCGTCGAGAATCTGGCTCGAATTTCCGCCGAATTTGCCGATGCCAAAATCGCGACGGACGTCAAATCGAGCGCGGAATCGCTGAGCCACGTGCTCGCGGCCGCGGACAAGGGCGACGGATACGTAGCGAAGCTCCTGCGCGATCCAGCCGAGGCCCAGCGGATCGGCGACACCATTTCGTCGCTCGAACGCAGCGCTGCCGCTCTGGAAAAGACGCTCGGGTCGGTCACGCAGGTTGCCGAGCGCATCGACAAGGGGCCCGGTCTCGTGCACGAGATCATTTACGGCGAAGGCTCCGCAAAATCGGTTGAGCAAATTGGCATGGCGGCCGAGCAACTCGCGATTGTGTTGAAAGGCGTTCGGGAGGGTAACGGGTTCGCCCGCGCAGCCCTGTTTGGCGATGATGAGGAAACCCAAGTCAACCGCCGCGTCGATCGAATCCTAGGTGATATCGAGGGTATCGTCGCCGACGTGCGCGCCGGAAAGGGGACCTTGGGAGCCTTGCTGGTGGATCCCTCGGTGTACGAAGATCTCAAGGTAGTGCTCGGCAACGTGGAACGGAACAAAGCGCTTCGGGCCCTTGTCCGTTACTCGATCAAGAAGTCTGGCGACGATCGCGCCGTCGAAGTCAAGGATCCCTCGCCGCCACCCCCGGCCCCCGGCAAGTAGCGCCCGGCGTAAATGGCACCATAGGATGTTGCCTCGCGGGGGCTACGTGAGCCGAACTCGGCCGAAACGAGCGCCCGCGTGCCAAACGGAAGGCCAATTCGCCGTTCGACTCGCCTCGGCTCCCCCGCTTCTCTATACTGCGGGCGAATGCGTTTCATCGTCAAAGCCCTTCGGATAGCGCTCGTGCTCGGTGTCTTCGCCCTCGCGTCGTTCTTTGCAGTGCGGCACGGACCGGGCGGGCTTTGGCGCGGCCTCGAGATCGCTCACGCTGTCACGTCTCCCGGAGCGCCCAAGCCTCCGTACGATCTGACACAGCTCATCGCCGTCAATGAAACGCTCAAGACGATTCGCAGCAAGTACGTCGATCCGCAGCGCATCAAGCCACGCCAGATGTTCCTTTCGGCTTTGGACGAGGTGCAGAAGGAAGTCGCACAGGTCATCGTTCTGCACGATCAGAAATCTCCCAAGGTTCGGGTTCAGGTAGAGACCGAAGCCAAGGAGTTTCGCATCGACAACGTGCAGGGCCCCTGGGATGTGTCCGCACGTTTGCGCGACGTATTTGCCTTCCTGCAGCAGCACCTAAAGGAAGACAAAGAGCTCGACCTGCGCGAGGTGGAGTATGCGGCGTGCAACGGCATGCTACGCACGCTCGATCCGCACAGCGTATTCATGAGTCCCGAGGCTTATCGGGAGATGAATCTCTCCACGTCCGGGCACTTCGGCGGGCTTGGCATCGTGATTTCGCTACGCGATCAGCAACTAACCGTCGTCAAGCCGATGCCGGATACACCTGCGGCTCGGGCGGGCCTCAAGCGCTTCGATCGGATCACCAAGATCAACAACGAGAGCACCTTGAACATGCCACTCGACGACGCCGTGAACCGACTGCGCGGCAAACCCGGGTCGCGCGTCACGGTGTGGTTGCACCGTGAAGGCACCGAGGGCTGGAATGGCTCGCGTCCGTTCGAACTCGTGCGCGAAGAGATCCGGATCCGCTCCGTCGAGTCCCGCAATCTTGGCGACAATATCGGCTACGTGAGATTGCGGCAATTCCAGACAACCACTACCGAGGAGCTGACGGAGGCGCTCTCCGGGCTGAACAAACCCAACCGATTGCGCGGGCTAGTCCTCGACTTGCGGGGTAACCCCGGCGGGCTGCTCGATCAGGCGATGCGCGTTGCCGACGTATTCATCGAACAGGGCGTGCTCGTGTCCACGGTGGGTGGACATGAAGGGCGCGAAGAGAAAACCGCCACCAAGGATGGCACGGAGCCCAAGTACCCAATCGTTGTGCTGCAGAACAGCTCCAGCGCAAGTGCCAGCGAGATTGTCTCAGGTGCGCTGAAGAACCTCGATCGCGCCGTGGTAGTGGGGCAGACCACCTTCGGCAAAGGGACGGTACAACTCGTCTTTCCGCGCGTCACCCCGGACGGAGCGGCGCTTAAGCTGACCATCGCCAAATACCTCACCCCCGGCAATATCTCGATCCAAGGTGTGGGCGTGGCGCCAGACGTAGAGCTGGACACGATGACCGTCGACGATCTGGAGATGGATCTCTTCCGTACGGAACAGTCCATGCGTGAGCAAGATCTCTCGAAGAGCCTGGACGGTGAGGGGCAGCGCGGGACAGAGAAGCCATTTTTCACGTTGAGGTACCGACTCGACAGCGAAAAGCGCGAGCAGATGCGCGAACTAGCGGGTGACGTGGACGAGGACGCCGTGATCAGCGACTTCCCGGTCGTCTTCGCCAAACAGCTGGTCAGCGAGCTTCCAACAGGCAAGCGCCCCGAAGAACTGAAGGCCGTAAAAGGATTCCTAGAAAAGGCGCAAGCGGTCCAGGTAGATGCGATTAGCCAGGATCTCAGCAAGAGCGGCGTGGACTGGGAGCTGCCCGCGCGTGAGTCGCGCGTCGGAACCAAGGCCGCAGATTTCGTGGCCGAAGCACGGACGGATCGCAAAGACAACACGGCCGTTGCGGGTGAGACCATGGCGCTCGAGGTGACGGTCGAGAACAAGGGCACGGCGCCCATCTATCAGCTGCGGGCCACGACCAAGAGCGATAACGGCTACCTGAGTGACAAGGAGCTCATCTTTGGGCGCATCGATCCGGGCAAGAAGAAGACGGCCAAGACGCCCCTCGGTTGGTGCAGTATCGACGGCAGAAAGACTGCTACGGTCAAGCCTCTGCAGGCCCACGCCAAGCGCATCTGCCGCATCCCCCTCGACGCCGCAACGCGGCAAGACATCTTGCGCGTCCAATTCTCGGGCGTCGGCGGCGATGGTCCGAATGACATCGAACTCCGCCCCACAATCCGAAGTCTACCCAAGCCGGTCTTCGCCTACGGCTACCAGATCGCCGACAACCGACCTGGCAACGGCGACGGGCAACTCGAACGCGGTGAAGGCGCCACTATTTACCTCACCGTCAAGAACGTCGGTAAAGGCAGTTCGTTCGAGACGCAGGCCAATTTGCGTAACCTGACCGGTGATGGGCTGCTGCTGCACAATGGTCGATTCGACATCTCGAACATGAAGCCTGGCGATGAACGTCAGGTGGCGCTTACGTTCGACGTGCTGAAGAACATCGACGAAGACTCGGTTAAGGTGGAGCTCAGCGTCGTCGATCGTGATTTGCGCGTAGCTTCCAGCGAGAAGCTCACTGTCCCGCTCGTTCGGACGGGCATTGCCGTGCAGCCCGTGAGCGGGAAGTTTAGCGTCGCGAACCTGGCGCGGGTCATCGCGCAACCTGTGGCCGCGGCTCCTACCGTCGGAGAAGTCGCCAAGGGTTCGGTCATGGATCGCATCGGCACCTTTGGCGAATTCACCAAGGTACGTCTCGAAGGGGATCGATTTGGCTGGATTCAGACGAGCAGTGGTGGCGACGCGGGCCCGCGCGCGGTGTCCGTCACCTTCAAGCCGTGGATGCGACGTTCGCCGCCCATGATCGACGTCGAGCCAACGGAACTTGCCACACGCGAACCTCGACTGATCCTCAAGGGGATCGCACAGGACGCGGATCGGGTGTCCGACGTGTTCATTTTCGTCGGCAACCGCAAGGTCTACTACCGTGCGAATCCCGCCAAGGGTGACGCTCAACGTCTCGTCTTCGAGACGGAGACGTCGCTCAACCCGGGCGTCAATGTAATTACGGTCGTGGCACGCGAGAACGCCGACACGGTGTCGCGCGTGAACCTGATCGTTCGCCGCGACGGACCAGATGGTTCGCCGCTACCGACGCCAAAGAGCGATCTGTTCGGCGAAGGCTGGGAGCTAGAGAGCGAATAGAACAGGAGAATTGCTGCCATGCGAGGTGTCCTTTCGCGCGAACAGGCTCGGGAATTCGACCTGCTCGCCGTCGCGCGCACGCAAATGCCGAGCGTTCTCCTGATGGAGAACGCCGGTCGCGGTGCGGCGGAGAAGTTGCTCGCATTGCGGAACGGCAATCCAGGTTTCGTCCTGGTCTTGGCTGGTCCCGGGAACAACGGTGGGGACGGCTTCGTGTTGGCTCGGCGTTTACTCGTGCTGGGGCACGCGGTAGAGGTATGGCTGATCGGCGAGCAATCCAAGCTGATCGGCGATGCCAAGGTGATGTGGGAGGCGTACCGCGGGCTCGGCGGGGCTCACTGCGTCCTATCCGACGAAGTGGATCTACCGCGGCTCAAGGCTGCTATCGGCGCCGCCAACGTGATCGTCGATGCGCTCTTTGGAACTGGGCTGACGCGGGCCATCGACGGGCTGTACGCGCGCGTGATTGAGGCAACCTACGGCTGTTCCGCCTTCGTTTACGCCTTGGACATCCCTTCCGGCCTCGACACGAATCGCGGGCGGGCCCTGGGTGTTGCGGTTCGAGCCCACGCCACCGTCACCTTTGGCGCCGAAAAGTTAGGCCACTTCACGACGGACGGGGTCGATTATGGGGGCCAACTCGAGGTGGTCGACATCGGGGTACCCGCCGATCTCCATTTACAATCTGGGCACAGTGCCGAGCGGTACGAAGCACAGGACCTAGCGCCGCGTCTCGCACACCGCCGCGCGAGTTCGCACAAAGGCCGCGCCGGTCGCGTTGCCATTATTGCGGGTCACGCTGGGACGAGCGGCGCGGCGTTGCTTGCGGCCCGCGGTGCATTGCGGGCGGGGGCGGGATTGGTGACGCATGTGGGGCTTCCAAAGACCATTGGCGGGATCGAGCCTCGCGTGTTGGAGGCGATGACCCACTGCCTCGATCCCCTAGCCCTGGAACAGAGCGTTGCGCAAGCGTTGCAGGGCATGGATGCCGCCGTTCTTGGTCCAGGGCTCGGGCTGGGCGCAGAGGAGCGACGAATCGTCGCCCAGGTCATCGAACAAGCCCCAATGCCGGTGGTCGTCGACGCGGACGCCCTCACCAAGCTTTCGGAAGAGCCGTCGCTGCTTAAGCATGCGCGTGGTCCCCGCATCTTGCTTCCACACCCCGGGGAACTGGGGCGGTTGCTGCACATCACCACCGCCGAAGTCGTCGACGATCCCTTCGGCGCGGTACGCCGTGCGGTCGAGAATCTACACGCAATCGTCGTACTCAAGTCCGCCTATACGTTGGTGGGCGCCCCTAACCAAAAGAAAACCGCCATCGTGGGTTCCCCTTGCGCTGCGATGGGCACTGGAGGCTCGGGCGATGTGCTCTCAGGCGTGATTGCTGCGCTTCTGGTCGAGCACGAGCCACAGCTGGCCGCCTTGCTGGGCGTACACCTGCACGGACGGGCTGGGATCTTGTGGGCTCGAGCGCTTGGTGCTGACCGAGGGTTGGTTGCGAGTGAGATTGCGGATCACTTGCCGCAGGCATTTGCCGAGCTGTCACGAGCAGGCGATCGCTTGACAGTTTGACAGCGCCCTGAGCGCCGGATCCCAAAGACTGAGTTCGCGAAAGAAGCCAGAAATGGCGCAAATGCCGGTTACGGCGCGCGTGGTACGCGCTTTGCTTAACGGCGATGGTCGTCATGGACACCGTCGATTCCTACCGCATTCCCGCTGCAATCGTGGAGCATCTGCCATCCTTGCGCCGACGCGCGAGGACCCTCTGCCGCAATGAGTTCGATGCCGAGGATCTGGTTTCTGACACCGTTACACGCGCCATTACCTATGCAGACAAGTTCGAGTATGGGACCAACCTGCATGCTTGGCTGCAGCGTGTTCAGTACCATTGCTTCGTTTCGAGTCATCGACGCAAGAAGCGTGAGCGCGCAGCTATGCTGCGTTTCGTGCACGAATGTCAGTCAGACGAGCCCGTGCTTCTGCGGGAGAGCAACGAACTTAGCACTCGTGTCGTTGGGGCTATGGATCAGTTGCCCCCTCCCATGAAAGACGTAGTGGAGCTCGTGGACCTCTTCGACCTAACCTATCGCGAAGCTGCAGAGCAATTGCACGTCCCGGTGGGAACCGTGATGAGTCGGCTATTTAGGGGCAGAAACAGACTCGCCACCCAATTGTCCGGACCCACTGCTCCAGCCAGCGAAACTTGCGCGGCGGCCGCTGCGTAGTCCTAGATGAATCGTTCATCCCTCCTCCGTTACTACGAACAACCCAGTACCGTTTGCAACCGAAGCGATAAAGATCCAAAGCTGCTCACCTTCCCAAGATCAGCAGTACAGCCCACACTGCGCGACAGTGATCCTAGCGCAGCGCGACGCAGCAGCGTCGGATGGGCGACACGTGTGTGGCTGCGACGCCGTAGCTCGATTCTGAATCGACCATTCCTCCCCCCGATACACCTCCGCATATCGAAGCACTACGGCGTCGCAGCCCGTTTTTTGAACCTACTGAGGCGTCCACCCCTGTCTTGATGCCCACCTCTAGATCCATTGCGAATCAAGCCAAGCCGCGCGCTTGACCAACCACGTCTTCATGTACTGGAGCTGGCCCGCCCAGGTAGGTTCCGTCGGGGTAGAGAACGGGTTGACCGTCTGTTGCGAGAGAATGTTCCACTTGCGGAAGTTGCGTTCTGCAGCGCTCGTCAATCCCTTCGCGGCATTGTCCACGCGCGTCGAGATCCCGCTATCGGACAACTCCGCCGCCCGCAATTGCTTCCAGCGCGTCACCAAGCGCGCGCGAAATGCCGGTTGGGCAATCAGTACCGGGAACCAGTCGCTCGTTGCTCCGGCCAAACGCGAGGCGTTGCTTTCATACTGCCAACCCTCGGCGGCTGTGTTGGCAAAGTTCGACCCCATAAAACCGCCGGGAGTAATACCCACGCCAGCAATCAGATCGAAGTCCCAAAGCGGACCGGCGTAGATCTTGGTGTCACGATCCTTGTAAAAATACTGACTGCGCGCGTACGCATCCATATTGCGCGTGAACTCATTCACAATCACGTGGTCGACGAACGACTGCACGTCGATATACGACGGGTATCCCGTGGCTTCGTCAACTGGGCTCGCACCATGAAGTGCGTCATTGAAGGAGCCTAGATGCTGCGATAGGTAGTCTGCCTGCGCCGAATTGATCGGCGTCGGGTCGACTATCTCGAGATCCTTCCAACAATTGGTGGCACCGCTTGGACACGGCAGCAGCGGCTCCTCGGCAGCCCGCCACTCGAACTTGAAGATGTACCCACCCGTGATGTCCGGCAACGACGTGACGCTTTCATCGAGCTGCTTCAGATCGAGTCGATCCTTCTGGTTCTTGATGATTTCGACGATCTGATACACGCCTTGGTAATCCTCGGTGGCGAGGGGACGATTCGCCAGACTGACGTAGAGTTCCACGAACCGAAGTTCCGGCGCCTTTAGCCCCATCTCGCGACCGAGTGCATAGACGAACGCGTTGTGGATCAGCGTCTTGTCCGAATAGGGCCCGACCAACGCCCAGTCGGACTCACTGGCCATGCCAAACATCGGACAATCTCGATCGTCGCCCGACGTGGTACGTAACTCCAGCCGATACGGAACCTTCGGGAACATCGCTGAACTCTGGCCGCGTACATGAAACGCAGCAAAGCTCGTGGTCGTGGGAGTATCCGCAAGCGACGCGGCGTTGCCGTTCAGTGCATACGCGAGGAATGCAACGTCCACGTCGACGCGTTTCGTTGCTTCGGTCGGTAGCTTCCCGCTTCCATAGGAGTCCAATACGATTACCGGCAAGTCATGCGTCGCGTCAATCGAGCGCGCTACGAACAGCCCTGCCGTTTCAGTACCCGAGGCAGCACCATCGAGAAATGCTTGCGCGCGTAGGCGCGTAGTCGCCGTCAGACTTAGCGCGCCTGTGTACAGCGATGAACTTGCCGTGGGCGGACGCCCATCCGTAGTGTAGCGAATCTCAGCGTCGGTGGTTGCAGTGGAAAGCTCCACTGCGATCGAGTCCTTGAACGTTCCACTCGATGGCGAAATGCGCACGTCGCCAGCTTCTGCGACTGCGCACACGTCGCTCGACGGACCGCTACCGCCATGGTCATTGCTTCGGCCTGCAGAAGAACCCGACCCCGACGAACAGGCGAGCATCGCCGTAATAGTGCATCCAACGATCGTCTCGTAGCTCCCAACCAGCCATCGTTTCCTAGTCACGGAGGATACCGTAGCGTGCGCGCCTCTGGATGCCACGGAGCTTGCCCGAAATGCCGGAGAAAATCCCTTCTGCAAGTGTGCGCTGCTGTGGGCAGAGGATGCGTCGACAAGCTGCTGGCCTCGGGTTGGTCAGGTTTGGCAGAAAATAGGCAGCAATGATCGATTGGCTTTCAGGTACCAGGCCTGAGAAATTGCCTCAATTTCTAGCGAGGGAATCACGCAACTGTTTCGCGGGTGGGTCCGATGAACAGAGGAAATGGCACAGGAAGTTCGGAAGGTCGGAAGACTCGCTCTTCCTGTGCAATCCAAATGCGGGGATGCCTCAGGTATCAGGCCTCACCACGAGCGTTGGTCTGGCTACGGTGTCGACCGCCCAAGTGTTGGCGGGTGACTCCCGTGCCGCAAGCTCAGTGTGGAACTGCGCGAGGGATGATGGTCGATGCGCGTGCACATCGCTGAGATGATCGTGCGAGCACCACTGGGACTACGGTGCTCTCGCGTAAGCGCAGCAAGCGCAGCGGCTAGAGTGTTCCTCAATGGGGGTGCACGTGCAGGCAGCCAAGGCGTTCATACGAGCGGCTTGAGATGATTTAGGCGTTCAGCAGCGGTGCTGAGCGCAGACCCCATGCCGACGGAAGTGAATTGCTATACGTCGCAATCGTTCAAGCGCCTAAGTGTATCGATCGAGAGACTGCTCATTCGCATCCCTTGTTATCGAAGTCGTCGTAGTCCGCGTGGTTACGCATCGGTCAGTGCTGTCACGTTCACGTGTCGGGCTTTATGTGCTCTTGCCGCGCACGTGGTCGCCCGAATCTCACTCTTGTAATTCGACGAGAACCGTCTGTAATCAGAGATCTCATCCTCTCTCGGAGGTGTCAGGTGTTCGCAAGTGAGACACGGCATGAATCTGCTGCGGTGACTCAGAAAACTCGGCACGAAAGGCCACTCACCTGATTGCTGGTATCTGATACCGAAGAGTCTTATTGGGTTTGCTGGTTGCCTGCGGCGCCTACCCAGCTTCGCTGGCCGACTCTTTGACCTCACTGCACTCGTGCTCTGCGTGGACTCGTGCAGTTCAGTTCTGGCCCTGCCAGGTTAGGAGAACATCTCATGCGTTCACTCTTAGCGTCGTCGTGGATCACAATTTCTTGCGCCATTTTCTCCGTCTGCGCGTGCGGCAGTGACGACAAGCCTGCTAGCGAGAACGAGAAGCCCAAGTGCACCCTCGGCACCAATGCGGGGTGCCAGAACAATCAGGTCTGTGAAGAGGTGCCAGGGGGGGAGCCGGCGTGTTTCGACCCGATCCGGATCCAAGGAACGGTGACCAATGCAGCGGACGCGACCGCAATTGCGGGAGCGCTGGTCGTCGCCCTGGATGCCAACGGCGCGGCAGTTTCCGCTACCGCCACGACGGACAGTGCCGGCAAATACTCGGTTCTGGTGCCCGTATCAAGGACAAGCGATGGCACTCCAGTCGCTAACGTCTCGTATACGCTTCGCGCGGACGCCAGTCTGTTTCAGTCATTTCCAACGCCGCCTCGAGTGGCAATCCCTGTGAAGGTAGACCAGCCCGTGTCTGGAGTGGTGACAGGTGCCGCGACGAGTATCTCCCTGTTGCGCCTGCCTCAGACCACACCTACTGGCTCGATTTCTGGCAAGGTTAGCCTCGAGCAACCTAAGGGAACCCTGGTGGTAGCCGGAGGTTCCACGGCGCTTACGGCTTCGGACGGCACCTTCACTGTCTTCAATGTCGCCCCGGGGACGGTGACCGTGAGTGCCTACCGGCAGGGTGCTAACATCGCGCCTGCGAGTGTCACGGTTACCGCTGATCAAACCACGAAGGACGTAACTCTAGCCGCCGCGGCGAAGCCGGCGGTTACCGTGTCGGGCAAGGTGTCGATTGTCAACCCGGGCTCCGGCACGAACACATCCGTCATTTTGGTTGTGGAAGACACGTTCATCGAGAACGCCGCTCGCGGCGAGTCGCCGCCCGGATTGCGCGCAGCCAACGTGGGCGGAGACTTTTCGATCAGCGGCGTTCCAGACGGCAAATACGTCGTTTTGGCCGCTTTCGAGAACGACCATTTAGTGCGGGACCCCGATACCTGCATTGGCGGGACAGCGATCGTACGCGTGACTGTCGCTGGTCAGGACGTAACCCTCGCCGAAAGCTTCAAAGTGACGGGTGCACTCGATGTGGTGTCGCCCGACGCAGAGCAGGTCGTTACCGCAACACCAAGTTTCGTTTGGGTCGATGACTCGAGCGAAGACAACTACATGTTGAGCGTCTACGACGCGTTCGGTAACTTGGTTTGGGAGAACAACGCAGTGCCGGGAGTCAGTGGAAATCAGAATGTCACTGTGGCCTACGCCGGGCCGGCACTCACTCCAGGTATGGTCTATCAGTATCGAGCAACATCGGTTCACAAGAACTGCCCGATCTCCCGTACTGAAGATCTTCGAGGCGTGTTCCGAGTACAGTGATACTGGCTTGGTACCCGCGAGAACGAGCGAGAAAGTGGACGTTCCCAAGTATGCGAACTTCGATCGATCTCGGGTTGTTACGCGTGACCGCTGCCTTGTTGCTGCGGCAAATGCTCAGTACGTTGATCTCCGCCTCGCTCGCACTCATCTCAGGCGTCGCAGTCCTGCACTATTGTCAAAGGCCGTGCGGATGCGGAATTCTCTGTTGACGTCTCTGGCCCAAGCGACGCGCCTTTCGGAGTCTTGGAGCACGAGTGAGGCGAGCGGGTAAGCCCCGACACTGTCACACGCGTCTCTCGTTCGAACCTGACTGGTTCGGTGGAAACTTGCCTGATAGAAATTAGGAGATTCTTCCATGTTGCGACGAAGCACTGCCCTGTTCTTCATCCTGATGCTTGCCTACGCGTGTTCCAGTGACGAGGAAGGCGGTGATAAGGGCAAGGCTTCTGGTGGATCCGCCGGGACGGCAAATCACCTTGCCGGTGCGACTTCGCAATCGGGCGGCAACCCTGGTAGCGGTGGAGGCAACGCGCCAAACGTCGGTGGCAACGCACCAAACGTCGGTGGCAACGCGCCGAATGTTGGCGGGGCGGCGATGGGCGGCTCCGAAAACACGGCGCAGGTAGGAGGCGCGAGCGACGCCGGTGGCAGTCTGAGCCAAGGCGGAACATTCAACCAGGCGGGAACGCAGAACCTTGCTGGAAACACGAGCGTAGCCGGAACCACCGGTGTTCCAGGGCCCAGCTGCCAAGCCTATGGCCAGAGCTGTTCGAACTCGCCGGAGTGCTGCTCGGGGCTGTGTGATTTGGCTCAGCACTCCTGCGTCTCAACGTTGAACGTCTGTAGTACCACCGGCACTTCTTGCTCGAATTCACTCGAGTGTTGTAGCCTCTCTTGCATCGACAATCGCTGCGCCGAGCAGCACTGCAAGGCGGACTCCGCGGCGTGTGGCGGTGATGCGGAATGCTGCGGCCAATCTTGCGTTGCCGGAACCTGTGCGATCCAGAGCTATTCGTGCAAAGTCTCCGGCAATCCGTGCGCCGACGGCACCCAATGCTGCAGTGGATTGTGCACCGCTGGCTACTGCGCGCTGGGCGCTTCCTACTGCGTACAAAACTCCGATCTCTGTGCGCAGAATGCCGATTGCTGCTCAGGCGTTTGCACCGTTGCGTCCGGCGCCAAAGTTGGCACGTGCGGCCTCCCAGTGGCTGTCCCATCCAATTGTGGCGGCGTTGAAGGTTCGCTCTGCACAGACTGCGGGAGTTGCTGCAGCCGTCTTTGCGCCCCTTACGGACCGACCGGCGTCAAGATCTGCCAGCCTGCTAGCGGGTGCCGAGTGGTCGGCGAACTCTGTGCGAAAAACGAGGATTGTTGCGGCGGCGATCCGGCAAGCAATCTTCCCGGTGCTGGTAACGGGAGCTGTGAGATCCCAGTGGGCGGAATCGTAGGCCGCTGCCGTAACGTTCAGGGTTGCAGTCCACAAGGCAATATCTGTCACTTCAAGGAGTACATCTGCGCCATCTCTTCGGCACCAAACAAGTGTTGCGACGGGGTGGGCAACTCCGGCGTGTGTCAGGAGGACACCTTGGGTGTGCCACGCTGCAACGGACTTGGGACTACCTGCCGAGCCACGAACGAGGAATGCGCGTCCGCCGACGACTGCTGCAACAGTGTGCCGTGCGTGCGCGCACTAGACGGCAAGCTTCGCTGCTATGCGGTACCGATCGACGGCCCCGCGTGCGTGTCCGACGGTGGCTCGTGCACCATCGACGGCGACTGTTGCCCCGGGACTAGCTGCGTACGCCCAATTGGATCAACGGCAGGGTACTGCGGCGTGCAAATGCCGCCCACCGCTGGCGTCGGCGGCTCAGCAGCAACCGGAGGAACAAGTGGTACAGCTGGAGCTCCCGGATACGGCGGGGTAGGGCAGGGCGGTAGCACTAGCGCTGCCACTTCCGCACCAGCGACGACGATGCCGCCCATGAGCTGTAGCTCTTACGGTCAGCTCTGCGGTGGAAATGGCGATTGCTGCAACAGCGTGCCGTGCACCAACGGGATCTGCGCCTTCCCTATCAACTAGATCGGCATTCAATCAATGGAACAGGTAGCTGACCGCCGCTCGAGCAATCCGCGAGAGCGGCCATGTGCGGATGCGGGATCCCAGGGATGCCCACAGTGTCCCGGGATGCGCCGGTGGTCACCGGCGTTCGCCAGTGAAGAGAACCCGTACTGAGCCGAGCGCACGTAACGCACCCAACGGGACGGCGGATTTAGCGCCGTCCAAGAGCGGCCGAAGTAAACGAGTCAGGATTCGAATTCGCAAAGCCGGTAGGAGTCACATGAGCCCGCGTCGCAACCATTCTTCAGCATCTTCGTTCGGTCTTTTGGTTTGTCTCGTCGCAGCCACGACCATGGCCGCTTGTTCGTCATCTGACGACAAGTCGAAGGGATCGAATTCCGGCGCGGGCACGTCTGGGTTCGACGGAACTGCGGGTCAAGGTGCCAAGGGCGGCTCCAACGGTACAGGTGGTAGTGGCGTCGATATTCTCGCCAAGGGTGGCTCCGCAGGTGCGACGGGCGCCACCACTAGCGGATGCGGCGAGACCGCGCTGGCCGCGACGCGGCGACCAGTTAACGTGCTGATTCTCCTCGACCGTTCCCTGAGCATGACCAACCCGATGTCGGGGACCGAATCCACGACCCGTTGGGTGGCGATGCGCAACGCCCTGAACGCGGCCCTAACCCCCGTGAGCGATCGGATCTCATTCGGGCTCAAGTTCTTTCCGGACGGTGACGCCACGGCCGCGCAGGAGTGCGCGGTGCTGGGTAGCTCAGCCGACGTGGCTCTCGGTCTTGGGTCGACCAACGTTCAAGCGGTGGATCTAGCGATTGCGCAAGCTACCCCCAACGGCGGAACGCCAATCGGGACGGCGCTCGAATGGGCCAAGACCTACTTCGAAACAGGTCCCGGCAGCGCAAGTGTGGGAGATCGCGTGGTGTTGCTAGCGACTGACGGGGCGCCGAACTGCAATCCGCAAATCACATGCGACGCAAGTAGTTGCATCTCCAACATCGATCATCCGGAGCAACCGGGTAATCTGTGCGAGAGCTTTCCCACCAAGTGTCTGGACGGAGCCAACGCTCAGGCGAAAGTCCAAACCTTGCTGACACTCCCAGTGCCCGTGCGCACGGTCGTCGTCGGTATTCCGGGTAGCGATAACCCTGCTTATGCGGCGGTGCTCGATCAGTTAGGCAAATCGGGTGGGCTTCCCAATCCAGACGCGACGCTCGACTACTTTGCGGTAACGCCCGAACAAGGGGCGGCTGGTCTATCAGCGACGCTCGTTCAAATCACCTCGAAGTTGATCGTGACCTGTAAGCTAGAGCTGACCTCGGTTCCGCCTGATCCCGCGCTCCTTAACGTATACGTAGACGGAACCATCGTGCCTAAGAACGCGACGGATGGTTGGAAACTCGACATGACCACCACGCCGCCAACCGTCCTGCTCCAAGGGACGACCTGCGCAAAACTGGAAACCAGTGGGGCGCAATCCATCTCGATCAAGTACGGCTGCCCGACTTATGTGTTGCTGTAGATCCTGACGAGTTAGCAACAACGGACCTCGAGCGCCAATCAGTCTGATTCCCGTAGCGAAAGCGCTGACTCGAGGTGTACGGAGTCCAGCGAGCTGGACGGAGTACACCAAGAGCCACGGTCCTGAGCCTAGCGAAGGAGCGCGTAGCGCAGTGAAACCGAAGCGACCCGAAGCAGAATTGTCCACGGAGTGGAGAATTCTGCGCAGGGCCACGGTGACCAGCGAAGCTGGGCATGCGCCGACGGCGGCAAGTGAACGGGGGCGCCCGAGGAGTGACCCGGAGTGGTAAAGGTCCACGGCAGTGGAGCTTTCCACAGAGGGCCACGGTGACCAGCGAAGCTGGGCATGCGCCGAAGGCGGCACGTGAACACGCAAGACTACTGGAGTAATCAGAGGAGCGCAGCGACGAGGCCGCCTCGCGCAGCGAGAGGATCGGCGCTTGTAGTAGGGATTCAAACTGATTGGCGCTCTAGGGTGGGTTCGCCTGAGCAGTGAGCCCTAATGACGCGAGCGACTCGTGTCGTTACCCCAATGCACAGCGCCAACTGCGTCGAGGGGACGCCTCGGCGCGCCGTACCGCAGAGGCCACCATGAATCACTCCAGCGCATCTACTCGAATTTGGCTGTATTGCGCGACTCTAGTCCTCGGATTTGCCTGCGGCGGCAAGCCGGAGATCACGGTTCAGAAGACGACCAGTACCGGTCCAGATTCTGGCGGTGGCAACAGTCTCTTCGACGGAGGCATCGGTTTTGGCGGTTCGGGCGCCACTGCTGGTAATGGGACCGTCGTTGCGCGGTGCGGCGACGCAGCACTCACCGAGGGTGAAGAGTGCGACGACGGAAACGCCAAGTCCGGCGATGGCTGCAGCAATGATTGCAAGATCGAAGGAACTGCGAAGTGCCCAGTGGTCGGCGTGCAATGTGAGGTGTGCGGTAACACGGTTCGGGAGAGTCTGGAGACGTGCGATGACGGAAACGCCATCGACGGCGACGGGTGTAGCTCGGTCTGCCTGATTGAGCCGGGGTGGAACTGTAGTGATAAAGGCGGCGCTTGTTCCCAGTGCGGAAATGGTAAACAAGAGCCCGGTGAGGCCTGCGACGATAAGAACGTCGTCTCGGGCGACGGGTGCGCCGCCGACTGCAAGAGCATGGAACGTGGCTTCAATTGCCCCGTGCCAAGCGAAGCCTGCGAGAAGTGTGGCGATGGCAAACTGGACGCGCATGAGGTCTGTGACGACGGAAACGCCATCTCGGGCGACGGATGCCGGTTCAACTGTGGCGCGGTCGAAGCGGGCTTCGACTGTCCGGCGAGCGGCGGCGTGTGCCGAGCGTGCGGCAACGGAGTCGTGGAATTGCCGGAAACCTGCGACGACGGCAACACCAACAGCGGTGACGGTTGTGCGGCGAACTGCGCGATTGAGCTAAATGCCCACTGTCCAGTAGAGGGTGCAAGCTGCGAGATTTGTGGCAATGGCGTCAAGGAAAGCAGTGAGAAGTGCGACGACGCCAACGCTGACGACGGCGACGGATGCAACGCGGCGTGCACGTTAGTTCCAGAAGGTTGGTCCTGTCCAATTGCCGGCCAGCCCTGCGAGCAGTGCGGGGATGGAGTCGTTGATGACAACGAGACCTGCGACGACGGGAACCGCGCGGACGGCGATGGCTGCAATGCAACCCGCACCGGCAAAACCTCGGGGTACTTCTGCCCTAGCGCCGGTGGTGCATGCGAGCTCTGTGGCGACGGAGTGGTGAAGGCACCCGAGATCTGCGATGACGGCAACAACACTTCGGGCGATGGCTGCAGTCGTGGTTGTCAGATCCAGGAGGCTGGTTTCGTGTGTCCACCTGGCGGCGGAACCTGCCGGCGGTGTGGCAACGGAATCGTCGAGTTGGGCGAGGTGTGCGACGATTTCAACACCGTTTCGAACGATGGCTGCGCTGCGGACTGTTCCGCAGTAGAGGCTGGATTTGCCTGCCCAACCATTCTCGGTGGAGGTGGGGCTTGCCAGAACTGCGGCAATGGCATCCGTGAGAGCCTCGAAGCTTGCGACGACGGTAACCGTAACCCCGACGATGGCTGCAATCCGACTTGTACGGCCGTTGATGCCAACTTCGCTTGTCCAACCTGGGGCGGACAATGTGCGAGTTGTGGCAATGGCATACTCGAGGCCGATGAGCAGTGCGACGACAGGAACCTAAACGATGCGGACGGATGTGACAGCCATTGCGTAAAATCCGCCAACGCGACGTGCTGGACCGTCGGTGAGCTGTGCGAAACCTGTGGCAACAAGCTTCGAGAAGCGCACGAGCTTTGCGACGACGGCAATCGCATCAATGGCGATGGATGCAGCTGGGACTGCAAGAGAGTGGAGACTGGGTTCAACTGCCCGGATGCGGGCGGAACCTGTGGGTACTGCGGAGACGGCATCAAGGCCGCATCCGAGGAGTGCGACGATCGCAATCAACGCAGCCTGGACGGTTGCAGCGGCTCTTGCACACTTGAGGGCGGTTTCCAATGTTACGCGGGACAACCTTGCGAAAAATGCGGCAACGGTGTCAAGGAGCTCCACGAGGCCTGTGACGATGGTAATGCCGACAGCAACGACGGTTGTAGCTCTTCCTGCACATTGGAGCAGGGCTGGCTGTGCTTCGTCACCGGAGAGCGGTGCGCCAAGTGCGGCAACAACGTCGCTGAACAGGGCGAAGCCTGCGATGACGGAAACACCACGGCCGAGGGAAGCTGCAACGCAGATTGCACCGCCCCGAACCTCAACTATCACTGCCTGCCAGTCGAGCAGGGGGGCGTCTGTGCGCTCTGTGGCGATGGGAAGATTGAAGGCCCGGAAGTCTGCGACGATGGCAACACGGCCAGCGCCGATGGATGTCGAAAGGATTGTTTAGTCATTGAGGCAGGTTGGATTTGCCCCAATAACGCGGGTGTCGGCGGCACTTGTACTACATGTGGTGATGGCAAGGTGCAACCGGGCGAAGCCTGCGACGATGGCAACGCCACTGATGGCGATGGTTGTTCCAAGGCTTGCACGACCGAGCCGGGCGCATTCTGTCCGGTGCAGGGGATTCCCTGTGAGCTTTGTGGAAATGGTATTCGGGAAAGCAAAGAGGCTTGCGACGACGGTGATCGAGCCTCGGGCGACGGCTGCAGCGACACTTGCACCATCGAGAGCAACTACTCCTGCCCGATCCCCGGGATAGATTGCGTGAGGTGCGGCAACGGTCGAGTCGACATTGGCGAACGATGCGACGATGGCAATAACAACAGCAACGACGGTTGCTCGAGCGACTGCTTCACGGTGGAACCGTACTACCAATGCTCCACGAGCGGCGGTGCCTGCGTCCCGTGCGGCAACGGCGTGGTTGAGCCACCCGAGGTTTGCGACGATTCGAACCACGTGAGTGGTGATGGTTGTCGTTCCGACTGCATGCTCGAAGAAGCAGGCTGGTCTTGCCCGGCGGGCGGAGGAGCCTGCACCACTTGCGGCGATGGAAAGCTGCAGACGGGCGAAGACTGCGACGACGGTAATCAGAACGCAAAAGACGGATGTTCCGAACTATGCAAGCTTGAGGCTGGCTACACGTGCCCGACTGTCGGCGTGCCGTGCGATCGTTGCGGAAACGGCATTCGGGTCAGCACCGAGCAGTGCGACGACGGCGACGTCATTGACGGCAACGGCTGCACCGCGTGCAAGATCGATTCTGGCTGGGTGTGTCCAGTGGCCGGTCAGCAGTGCGGGTTGTGTGGCAACGGACAGCTCGAACCGAACGAGTTCTGCGACGACGGCGACAAACTCCCCAACGGCTGCAATGAAACCTGCACCGGCACGACCAGCCCGGCCTATTACTGCAACACGCCCGGACAGCTCTGCGAGTTGTGCGGCAACGGCATTGTAGGCCCGGGAGAGCTCTGCGATGACGGGAACACCGCTAGCGGTGATGGCTGCCGTTACGACTGCAGAGCGATCGAGGCGAGCTGGTATGATTGCGCGACCGCTGGCGCCGGAAAGCTGTGCTTCGTCTGCGGCAACGGCAAACTCGAAGGTCTTGAGAAATGTGATGACGGCAATCGCACGAGCAACGACGGCTGTAATGCCACCTGTTCGGCGATAGAACCCGGCTTCACCTGCACGACGGCAGGTGTTCCCTGCGAACTCTGTGGCAACGGCATCGT
>JBLNFG010000249.1:0-8761 GCA_050263495.1 Myxococcales bacterium
ACTGATCGCCCGCCATCGCATTCATCCAGATGACACGCTCGCGGTCGGCTCCTTCAACGCCGCGGAGAAGTTTAATCAAATCCAGAGTCTGTTTCGCGGAATCGAGCGCTTCGTATGGTTCGTTGGCACACTAACTCTGTTTGCCGGTGTGCTGGGGGTGAGCAATATTCTGCTCATCACCGTCAAGGAACGGACCCGAGAGTTTGGCATCCGAAAAGCTCTTGGAGCGACTCCCCGCGCGATCGTGCTGATGGTGGTGAAAGAAGCCGTTGCACTGACGGCAATCGCGGGCTACCTCGGAATAGTGCTGGGTGTTGCCGTCATTGCTGGATTGGAGCACGCGTTGAACTCGCTTCAAGGCGCCCCATTGGCCAAGCCAGAGGTCGATTTCCATGCTGCTGTTTTGGCCGCAGTGGTACTGATGCTATCCGGAGTCGGAGCCGGCGTCGTGCCTGCGCGTCATGCTGCTCGAATTAGTCCCGTAGAAGCGTTGAGATCAGAATGATTCGTCGTCTATTACCCCCCATCTTGACGTTGTTGGTACTTGGCGCGTTTGCCTGGACCATGTACTACCTGTACCAGAAGTCGCGCCCGCGACCGGTCGTCTATCAGACGGCAGCGCCAGAACTGCGAGACATCGTCAAGAAGACCGTTGCCACGGGTGCCCTCGTCCCGCGCAAGGAAATTGCAATTAAGCCGCGCGTTTCAGGGGTAGTCGAGAAACTATACGTGGAGCCAGGGCAGCACGTGAAGGTGCGGGCTCTATTGGCACGGATCCAGATTGTTCCCGACGTAGTACGCTTGAATCAGGCCGAGGCAAGTCTCCGGACGGCGGAGCTCAGTCTATCCAATGCAAAGTCGGAGTTCGAACGGGCGAGCCAGCACAAAGAGAAGGGCCTGATTTCGGACGCCGACTTTGCGCGCCAAGAACTCGCTTTCAAGCTTCGCAGCGAAGAACTCGAAGCCGCGGAAACGAACCTGCAGCTCGTGCGGGTCGGGGCGTCAAAGAAGGCGGGGCAGGTCTCGAATCTCGTCTACTCGACGGTGGACGGCATGGTACTAGACGTACCCATCAAGGAAGGCGGAAGCGTCATTGAAGCCAACAACTTCAACGAGGGTACCACTATCGCTTCTATCGCTGACATGAGCGACATGATCTTCCAAGGTCGCGTCGACGAGTCCGAGGTCGGCTCACTACGCGATGGAATGCCCGTATCGATCTTGGTCGGCGCCCTCGGTGACGAGCGCTTCGAGGGCCGACTTGAGTATATTTCTCCCAAAGGTCGCGACAAGGAGGGCACCACAGAGTTCGAGATCCGCGCGGCCGTGAAACTGAAACCCGGCACCTTCATCCGTGCAAACTATAGTGCCAACGCCGATATTGTGCTTAGCCGACGCGACCACGTATGGAGCATTAACGAGGCGTGGGTTCAATACAACGGGCCCCGCGCGTCGGTCGAGGTCGAGATTGCGCCGCAAAGGTTCGAACGGCGCGCGGTCGAGCTTGGGCTCTCCGACGGGATATGGGTCGAGCTCAAACAAGGATTGACCCCGACGACAAGAGTGAAGAGAACCGACGCAAATTCAGCCAGCAAGCTAGCTCAACGCCCGTAAGCTCGCGGACGGGGCCGTATAGCCCACACCGAAAGAGGACTGTCGTCACGTTCCCTACCTCAAGCTTAGAGCATTTGGTCCGTACAGACTCTTCGTGCTATCCCCGCCAACGTTCCACGCCAAAGGGCTGATCGATCGCGCGTCCATTCGGATAAAGCTCCTGTTGCTGGCCGGAGTCCCCGTGCTCGGAGCATTAGTTCTTGCACTCTTGATCGTTCGTGATGCGCGTAGCCGAGCCCAAAGTACAGCGGCGTTGGGTTCGATCGAAGACGTCGCTCGAGTGTCGGTGTATCTCGGCGATCTCCTCCATCGTGCCCAATCTGAGCGCGCCGTATCAGCCCGCGTGGAGGGTGCTGACGAGGCGCTTACGGAGCCATTGATTGGGGATCTAAGGAAAAGCCGAGCCGAATTCGATGCAGCGCAGCGCGCGCTGGAACAGTTCTTGGCCCAACGCGACGTAAGCAAGTTGCCGGAGCGGCTCGCGCGTGAACTAAACGGCGCGCGCAGTCAGTTCCGTCGGTTACCCGACTTCCGACAGCGACTCGACCGCGAGCGGGTGGCCTTACAGGAAATTCACGGCTTCTTCGATCAACCAGCTGAAGCACTGGTCCAGGCAACAGGTGCGTTAACCGAACTGAGCGATGACGCCGATCTGCTGCGAAGTATCAGTGCTCTCGTGGCGCTGCTTGAGCTAACCGAACGCTCGAGCCGACAGCATGCCCTACTGGCCTATGTCTTCGAAGCGAAGCAGTTCCCGCCGGGAACCTACAAGAACCTCGTAACTTTGGTCACGGAGGAGGCCACGCACGCGCAGGTGTTTGTCACGCATGCTGACAAAGACGCTCGCTCACGGTTCCAATCGCTCGCGAAGGATCCGGACGTGCTTGCGTCCCACAATCTGAGGCAAGAGGGTCTTGACACACTCGACGAAACTTTCGAGGTCGACCCTCAGCGCTGGTTCACTACCCAGGGCATGCGGCTCGAGAGGCTCGGAGGACTCGAGCGGTCCATCACCCTGCGCATCGCAACCGCGGCCAAAGCCAAATCCGGGGAGATTCGTGGCGCCTTGCGGACGAGCTTCATTCTTTCCGGTCTAGTACTCGTGATCTCCGCGATTCTTGCCGTTGGGATTTATAGCAGAATCCGGCGTAGCCTAGACGCGCTTGGACAAGCTGCCTCCAAGGTTCGCTCCACGAAGGACTACACCGTTCGTGCCCAGAAGACGAGTGAAGACGAAATCGGCGTACTTGCGGACGCATTCAACGAAATGCTTTCTGGAATCGAGCAACGTGACGCGGAGCTCGCGGCCCACCGCGACCACTTGGAGGCCATGGTTGCCGAAAGAACCTCACAGCTGGCAACGCGCAACCAGGCGATGCGGCTGGTCCTCGATAACGTTGAACAAGGGTTAGCCACAATCCGACTAGACGGCGGCATCGAGCCCGAACGTTCTCGAGCCTTTGATCACTGGTTTGGAGAGTCTGCTGTCACCACTCGCTTTTGGCGGCATCTCTCCGGACAAGACGAACGAACCGCGCAGATGCTGGAACTTGGCTGGGAACTCGTGGTGGACAACACACTCCCAGTTGACGTTGCGCTCGATCAGCTGCCAAAGCGACTAACGCGCGACGGTCGACACTATACACTTGGCTTCCGCCTGCTCGGCGCAACCGATAGCCCAACTGGGGCATTGCTGATCGTAAGTGACGTTACGAATGAAGTCGCCGCCCGCGCTGAACAAGATCGGCAGCGCGAACACGTGGCTATCTTCGAACATATCGGCAAGGATCGAGGCGGGTTCGTCGAGTTCTTCGATGAGACGAACCAAATGATCGGCAAGCTCACCAGCGGCACCGCCCATACTGTCGGCGCCGCAATGATGTTGACTCACACGATAAAGGGCAACGCTGCTCAGTTCGGCGTGTCGTCGGTGGCCGCCATTGCCCACGAACTCGAGACCTCAATTATCGATCGTCGAGAGGTCCCCACAGCGGAAATGGTCGCGCAGCTGAACGATGCCTGGGCCACCTTGGCTGGGCGCGTGCGCCAGCTACTTGGATCTGCGCGCGGTCGGCTGGAGCTCTACCACGGCGATCTGGACGAGCTTGCCAAGTTGGCAGCTCGGGCTGGAAGCTCCAATCTTGTACTCGAAGCCATTGAACGACTGAAGCGGGAGCCCGTTGCACTGCGTTTCTCGCGGATGAGCGAGCAGCTGGCAAGTCTGGCGCTGCGGTTTGGAAAACCAACGCCAGAGATGGTGATTGAACACAGTGGGGTCCGACTTCCGGCTTCACGCTTCGGCAGCTTCTGGTCGAGTCTGATTCACGTCCTGAGAAATATCATGGACCATGGAATCGAACTGACGGAAGAACGGATTGCACAAGGCAAACCGGAGCGGGCAGTCGTCACGCTCCGAGCCTGGACGACGAGCACCGAAATCAACATAGAGATCGTGGACGACGGCCGCGGGTTCGATTGGTCCAAGGTGGCCGCAAAGGCGAAAAAGCTCGGACTGCCGTGCACGACGCGCCGCGATCTGGAGCTGGCACTCTTCCGCGGCGGACTCTCCACCAAGGAGCAGGTCACGGACGTCTCTGGTCGGGGCGTTGGATTGAGTGCCGTATTCGATCGCTGCAGGGCACTCAATGGAAACATCACGGTCGATAGCACGCACGGCAAGGGCACACGCATGACGTTCCGGTTCCCATTGCGCGGCAACGAAAATTCCTTGGCTCCAGTGTCCGAACAAGCCGTCTCGTTGGCGAGGGTCTCTTGAGCGCACGCGTTCCGAGCCGGCCCTCCCAAGACGAACAGGAAGCGAGAAGGGAACAGGCAATCGCTGACTGTCACCAAGAGATCGTCGAGCACATCGAGGACGCGATCTCAATAGGGGAGCAAGGGGTCCTCGATGCCGGCAACCTACTTGGCGCGATCGTTCGGGAAGCGCTGGCCCAAGGAGAGGAGACGGGCCGGCTTCTCACTCACTCGAATGCGGGTGGAGTGATGGAGTCGCTTGGTAAAGGCGCACTGACAGCTGAGACGCACATCGCGGTGATCGATGAAATCATGTCAGAGCTCGGGGTGCAGTCCGCGGAAGCGATGCAGGCGACACGCTCGATAGCGCAGACAGTGGATGGTTTCCACGAAGTGATGCTTTCGACGCGGATGGTTGGAGTCTCGATGCGGATTGAGGTCGCTTGGTTGTCGGACAACAACGAGCTGGGGGTGATCCCAGAGCAACTTCGCAGCTTAGGCGACGAGATCGAGTCCTTGACCACAGAGCTTGAGCGGCTCTCCGCTGCGTTGCGGAATGTATTGCCGGCGCTTGCAGCAAGCTCCGCGCGGGTAGAGCGCGCCAGAAACGCCGTACGCATTCAAGTAGCAGAAAGCGTCGCCGAACTTGCGGGCATGACTAGAACCATGATCAAGGCGGCCTCCGATATTGCGAGCACGCGTAGTGAAATGACCGCACAAATCCGACTACGCTGCGAGGAGGCGCTGTCTCAATTGCAGTTTTTTGATCCAATGGTTCAGGAACTGCAACGGATTGACGTACTCGTAAGTGAATTCCGTTCGACTCAGTCTACGGATTCTGGATCGCCTCCCGTCGAACCGATCCGTTACGGTCGGCGACTTGGGGAACGGTCAACGCCCGAAGAAAGCTCCGCGACCGTCACAGCCGGAGAGGTGATGTTGTTCTGATGGCCACGTTCGCTCCACCGTGCCTCGATTCGCCACCCTCCGCCCGTCCGGTGGTCCCGGACCAGGCCCCGGACAGCGTGGGCAAAATGTCGGGCGCTTCTCCCAGCACTCTGTTTGCTTGTTTGGATCAAGCGGTTGCAACCTCGAACGCGGCACTAGTGAAAGTACGCGACGCTCTACGCGAAGTACAGCGTGCTTCGCGCGCGTACGTCGAAGGGCTACGCGCAAACATGATTGAGGTTGCCGGGACCGATCGAGCATCCATGGAGGGAAACTTCCGTAAGCTCGACGCCGCAGTTGCGGAATACCTGCGAAGGATCGAGATCGAAGCAAAGACACAGAACGAGTTGGCCGGCAGTGCAGTGGCGCACTGCGACGCAATCCTGGCGGCTGCACACCGCATTGCGCGGGTTGCATTTTTAGCGCGCATTCTGAGCCTGAATGCCGCCGCAAAATCCGCACAGATCCGGGATAGTGGGGGCCTCGACGTCATCGTACAGCAACTCACGAGGCTGTCGACCGAGACTCGCGACCTGGCCCAGAGGGCGATTGCCGCTGGCAACCGGCTCGTCAAATTACTTCCGGCGCTCGCTGATTTGACCGATCGCTTGTTGAATGAGGCAACGTCCTTCGCCATCAACTTCCGAGAATCATTTCAGGCCCTCAGCCCTGCTGCCGTCGGCCTACAGCGCCAGCTAAAAGAAGACCTGGCCAACTCCGATCGGCGTCTACACGAGCTGGTCGCGATGTCGCGCGAGGCTTTTCTCGCACTACGTTTCGAGGCGGAGTTCATCGACGCCATCACTGAGGCGCACGAGGCGACTCTCGCCATGGTCACGTTGGCCAACAACCCACAAACACACTAGACCGGTGATGCCGCCTGGCGTCCGTACTCTCTGAGAAAATCATGAGTGAACTACAGCAAGTGTTGGACGAACTCGTCGTGGAATGCACGGAAAGCCTGTTCGAGAGCATAGGCCTTTCGATTACCCACGTCGCAACAACGAAAGACCCGTGCGAATTGGTGGGCATCATTGGTTTCGCGGGCTCAAAACTGCGCGGTGTGGTCGGATTATCGATGAGTCCACAACTGGCTGTTCGCGCGGTGGGGAATGCGACGGAGGGCGAGACGCCCGTTGACGACTGGGTCGCCGAAGCGGCGAACCAGTTGCTGGGGCGCATCAAGAACCGCTTGCTGCAAAAGGGCGTAGCGATAAGCGCGGCGCTCCCAATCGTGTTGCGAGGCATCGAAGTCCGACTCGCCCCCCGCAGCTCACAACCGGTGCGAGTCTACTCGTTTTCTGACAAGGATGAATCGGCCGTGGTGTGGCTAGATCTACAAACCGCTGGTGAGATCGCCGTGGCGGAGACGGTCGATGCTGCCGAGCAACCAATGGACGAGGGTGACCTGATGCTGTTCTAGACGGTGTCACTGCCACCACGCTCGAACGATAATTTGCGAAGAGGTAACAACATGGGTAAGAAGCGAATCCTGGTCGTCGATGATTCACAGACCGTGCGCCAACAAGTCTCGTTAGCGTTGGCTCAGGCTGGGTTTGAGGTGGTTGAAGCCTGTGATGGTGAAGAGGGCGCGACCGTCGTCGATGAGCAGCCCGACATCGCCGGCATCGTATGTGACGTGAATATGCCGCGGCTGAACGGGATCGACATGCTGGAGCGGATTCGAGGCTCACAAAAATCAGCTAATATTCCGGTGCTCATGCTGACAACGGAAGGGCAACCGGCTCTGATCCGTAAGGCGAAGGAGGTGGGGGCAAAGGGTTGGATGGTGAAGCCCTTCAATGCCACGCATCTCGTGGCCGCCATTCAGAAGCTAACCGCCTGATCTGGCGTGGTGTTGGGCCCTCTCGCACGAGTTACCGAATGGCTCGGCTCCGCGGCTCCTCCCATTCGCGCGCAGTAGCTTGGCTACGAGCACGAATTTGGGAGGAGCAAGCTCCGGCGAGGCCGGAGCGGTGGTGGGCAGGAAAATCCTGGTTTCACGGGCGCGTGCATCAATCCGCTCGGCGCTGTAGTGTTGGGGATGCCATTTGGAATCATAATGGCGTATGGTCGGCGGGCGAGGCTCTAGACCATGAACCATAAAGCATTCGGAGGACTGGCACTTGTTGGAACACTCTTCTGGCTCGGGAGTGCGCAGGCTGGCGTTCTCATCGATAGCTCGGCAGGTGTCAAAGCGTTAGCGGGTGCGGATCTCTGGTCCACCCCGTCGAATGTGCCTGAGGGACAGTTGTTTGGCTTTGCGGGATCCGCGGCTGGGCTGAGTTACGGCGCACTCGGCTACTATGAGTTGAGGCTCATCAAGTTCGTTGGGCTGGAAGTCGATCTCGCCTACCAACATGGCTCTTTCCATCGCAAGCTCACGGTCAATCAGATCGCTGAGTTTACCGAAACCGCTAATGTCAATAGCTTGCGACTGCCGATCTTAGCGAAGCTCAACATCCCGATGGGTGTTGGTCGCTTCTGGCTAGGATTGGGACCTGAGTTCACGCTCTATCAAAGCTCCTCGTTCAAATTGGAGCAGACGGGAGGCCCCTCCACTCCAGTTCCGGGCTCCACTCACACTCGGAACGTGAAACCGACTTATGGCACGCTCGGAGTCGGATTCGTGCTCGAGATCCCGCTGATCGGAATCGACATTCCTATCGAGCTTCGGGCGTCGAAGAACCTGGCGCAACCGGGTGATTGGGATGAACGAATGAGTGTCGATAGGGGCGCGGCCACGGCAACCTTACGCGCTGAAAGCTCCTGGGTGCTGCGGTTGGGCGCAGGCGTGGGCATCCGATTCTGAACCTTCACCGTCCAGAGTCTGGATCGCTTTCGAGAGTTACGTCGTTGTCGCGAAGCCAGCGCTCTTGCGCGAACTCAACGTGCGTCTCGCCCGAACAGGTTCCGGCGGGCCTCAGCGTCCAGTGGGGATCCAGCGCTTGAGTCTGCGACAGACGATTGCGCATAGGCGCGCTCGGTCGCGGCACGAGCTCTGATCCGTTCGAACCAGCGTTGGAGATTGGGGTACTCTTCGAGTTTCTGATGCTGCAGCTCGTGCGGAACAATCCATGGGTAGCAGGCTATGTCTGCGATGGAGTATTCGCCAGCGATGTAGTCTTTGCCTTCGAGCTGTCGAATGCAGGACGCCGTAAAGGCGTGCTGTCTCTAGCTCGAACGGAACCTGGGTCAAAGTGGGCGCGACCTTCAACCCGAAGCTCGCGCACCCAACGCGGGCGCGGGACGCAGCCCTGCGCAGAATCATCCGCTGTTGGTGGTTCACTCGGTTCCGCTCGCGGGGCTTCTGGCCGCCTGACGCGCGGGCGTGCAAATAGGACGCGTTTGGCAGGCAAGGACGAATGAACCTGTGTTGTCTTCGGAAATGTGATTGCTTGATGACCGCCTAGTAGCGCGATTCAATTGAACTGATAGGTCCTAC
>JBLNFG010000250.1:0-5725 GCA_050263495.1 Myxococcales bacterium
ATCCGCTTCCAAGATGGCGTGGCCGAGCTGTCGCTGGAAGACAAAACTCAGACCGCTGCGAAGTAGCGGCGTCCTTGCACCGCGGGACCGCGAGACGGATGCTACGCGTCGTGGTGCAGGACGGTCAATGAACGGTTGTTCCAGGTAGGGGATACGGCCGTTATGGATCGCTCCGCGGGACGATCCAGGAGCGGCCGTACCGGTGTCGATTGTATCGACGCGACGAGTCTGTGAGCCGCGACGCGATAATCGCGGCAATAGACCGCGTGCGGCGGGTGCAAGCGCACTTACGCGAGACATCGAGCAGTTGGGTTGCCCATTAGCGCGGGTTGGTGCGACACGTGTTGGATGCGCCAGTGTGTGCGAGACATCGACCAGTTTGGTCGTCCGTCAGCGCCGGGCGGTCGTGCTACGAACCTGGCGCACGGATGCACGAGAGATCCAGCAGTGCACGCGTCTCATTGTGGAACAACGAACACCGTTCCACCTGCCGCAAGCTCTCGAACCCACGTGACTCGCCTTGAGCGTGCGCCTCGGTGATTCTAGGTTGGAAGGGTCGAAAGTAACTTGGTCGTGAGTGAAGCCGTTCTGGCGCGACAATCAGATGCGTCACGCCGTATTGCTCTCGAAGCCGAATCAGTGGTGAGGGATCTCCGGCGAAATAGGCATCAATCAAGGCATACATCCGCTCTCGCAGGAGGAGCGTCATGCCTGAGTGATAGGGAACGTGCAGTTCTCTGGACAGAAATGGCGTGCGATGCGTCGCGACAGAGAGCGAATCCATGGTTCCGTCAGGCCAACCTGCAACCAAGGCACTCGGTGGCAGTTGCGCCACAGCCCGAAACACAGGTTGATCGGCATCGGCAATGAAACGACCGAGCCCCGCTCGCGGATCACCGCGCCCTCCGAAGAAGCCGAGGACTAGGGCCCCGCTCATCAGTAGCGGGACGGCGCGTCGACCGTGCTCAATCGACCCCTGATTGGTCCACGATGACGGCAAGAAGCCGAGAGTAAAGCTCGATACGCACAGTATCGCCACAATCGGAACTGTGTAGAGCACATAGCGATGCGGCACCACGAGGCTGGGAGCCACCGGCATCGCGATCAAGTAGCCGACGCCCGTTGCCGCGGCGAGCACGGCGAGCCTACGCATGGGCGCGCTCCGACGTAGGCCGTAAAGCGTCGCGCCAATGACCGTGAGGTAAGCGAGAGCATCGCGTAAGTGACCCAGGAACTCGGCATTCTTCAGTACCGCGCCTCGCATGCTCGGAACGATACTGGATCCAACCCCGGTAACGGTGTTTCGAGCTACCACTGTCGAGGCTTCGGGCAGGGGCGCGTGCGGGGGCGCAGTCACTGAATCGTGCCTGCCTCCTGGGCCCGCCTCTGGAAACGCTCTGAGATCGTCGTACCCAATGGCTTGCCCGTACGCTCGCATGCGAAGACTAAATGGAAGGGTCAACACCGCGCAAGCGACAGCGGTTGACAGGATCAGCAATACCCGTCGACGCAGCGGCCAATGCCGGGACGTGCCGCGGTCATCGGAGGGCATCAGAAACAGGTAAATCGCTAACACGAGACAACCAATGACGGTTAGCACCGGATAGAAACCGGCCCCAATCACCGTCAACCAAGCGATGGCCTTGACCCGTCCATTGACCAATGCTGCAGCCATGAGCGAGAGAATTGGAAACGCAAAGGCGCGCGGCAGGACACCTGCAGAACGTCCGAGCACGAGCTGCGTGCTCAGACACAGTGCCATAGCAACGAACGCCGCAGCCAATCCGCCCAGACGATGCGCCGCGATGCCAAGCCCAATGAGGCACACCCCGAGTAAGACAAAGGGCACGTATTTCGTGAATGCGTACCAGTACCCAGCTTTGGCGACGAGATAGAAAATGCCCCGATACAGCTCCGAAGTTCCTTCGGAATGGTAACGACCGAGGACATCGTTGGTAAACAGACTCGGATCCGCGAAGTGCAAGAAATAGTAGTTCACGATCCGGACGTCGTCACACAGGTTCTCAGGGGCTGACGCAAACGCGATTTGGCTCCGCAAGGTGGGCGCGAAAATCAACACCAGTGCGCCGATGACGGGTATCCACGACAAAAGCTGCCGTAGTGTCACCCGTGACGGCCAACCTAGCGTAACTTCATACGGCCATACGTTGCGCATGCAATTGCGCGCGACGCTACCATAGCCCGCTAGTGCCGCTCGCCGTTAGTTTGGTACGAGGAGGGCCGCGGCTGCGCAGCAGCCCCGCGCAGCGGCGCAAGTCGCGTTGCGTTTCCAGGTGACCCGACCGTTGAGCCCGCTTCAGGTTGTTCTCGCTGCCATGAGATCAAGCCGTCCCACCGTTTACATTTTACATTTTTGCTTGCCGCCTTCGAACCGATCTCATAGACGGATAGGAGTCCCTCGATTCCAGGATCGCGCAGGCGCGCAGTAGAATGGGTGCACGACATTGGAGCTTTCCACAAGGTGAGTGGGTGCCAGCGCGGCTGGGCATGCGGCGCAGGTGACTAGCCAATACCGAGCATTTCGAGGAGAAGGACGAACGGAGCGAGGGGCGGACAGGTTATGAAGCGGCTTTTTGACTCACCACCAGCGAGCATGCCAGAGCCCCCTCGAGTTACTGCAAGCAGTAAGCGCCGGCGCCTGCTGCGTGCGGTGCGGCAGTTGTGCGCATCCGCCGCCGCGAGCCCCTGGCTGATCGGTTTTCTGATCCTGGCGTTGAGTGCATCCGTCCGCGTGGGCGATCTGGACGCCATGGTCAATGTCGACATGTACATCTTCTGGAACCGTCGCATTGCCAACTTTATCGCGGCGGTTGATTCCGGTGAGTATCGGCAGACGCTTCAGTCGCATCATCCGGGCGTCACATTCATGTGGGCTGCGGGGCTCCTGTGGAAGAGCTTTGGTCTCGCCGAGGCTCGCCTCGATCCAGTTAAGCTGCGTCTCGCGGTGTGGCCAGTCGCCAGTGGCCGCACCTATGTGACGATCTATCCAGGGCCGAGGTACTGACCAGGTCGGCTAGAGTCCCTCAAGCGGCGGAGGGATCGGGTGCCAGCAATTCGCAAAACGAACTGGGTTTGGGCGAAGACCCCTCATCGTTCCGATCTGAGGCATCCCCTCATTGTGATTGCACAGTAAGGGCGGAAGAGCGAAAGGATTTCTTCCGACCTTCCTGTGCCATTTCCTCTGCTCCGCGAAACAATCGGGCGCTTTCTCGCTGGAAATTGAGGGGATCTCTCAGCGTTCCGATGCAATCGCGCTCCTACGATGCAGAGCGGCGTTGTGCGGCGATGAGGGACTGCGCGTTGGTAAGCACCGTGACGCTTGCACAATCGTTCGCATACAGACGATCAATCGGATCGGAAAGCTGTTCGAGAATGGTTCCACGCTTGATCTTGAACGTCGGAGTCATGAAGCCTGGGAACTCCGAAGGCAAATGGGGAACGACGAGCAACCGTTTAGGACGCTCGAATTCTGCGTTGTCGTGCAGGCAGGCTCGGACTTGCGTCAGGAGCTGTTCGGAGTCTTGGGTTGCCTTCTCCACGTCCCCGTGCCGTCTCGCGTCGACAAACAACACCGCCGCGACGCACGGACGTCCGTCACCCACGAGGAGCGCCGAATCGACCGATGGAATACTGGAGAGCCTAGCCTCGAGCGGTTCGGGCGAGAGTTTCTTGCCGGTGCTAAGTACGATCAGATCCTTGCTCCGACCAACAATGCGCAGTTGTCCGGTCTCGGGATCGCACTGAACCATATCTCCCGTACGGAAATAGCCGTCCGCGTCAAAGGCAAGTGGTGTGTCTTCGGTGTTCAGATAACGATGCATGAGCATCGGGCCCTTCACGCGCAGTTCGCCGTCCTCGGCGATACGGATATTCAGATCGGGTGAAACCAAACCCACTGAGTCGTTTAGCCGTGCCTGGGCGAAGCGAGTCGAGCTGATCAGTCCGCAGGTTTCAGTCATTCCATACAGCGATAGATAAGGGATGTTCAGCGACTCGAAGAACTGAACCAGATCGGGCGGGGCATAGGCGCCGCCTGATGCGACCATGCGCAGTCGCCCACCGAGTTGTGAAGAGAGAGCCTTGCCGATGGTTCTCCTGCCTAACTGGAGCAGGAGCCTCGATCGAGCGCTGCCGCGCGCCGCTCGATCGGGATTGCTCATCACCACGAGCGAGGCGCGGAGCAAGGGACGTAGCGGCCAGGCGAGCTTTGCGACACCTTCGGCGGCGCGCGCACGCAGCTTCTCGTAGACCATGGGAACCGCGAATACATAGGTCGGGCCGAGCGCGAACGCTTTCGCTAAGTCCTCGCGCCGTGCCACCATAATGAGCGAGTGTCCGAGTGCGACGGCTAAGGCAAACTGGCATTGCCCTGCCACGTGTGCGAACGGGAGGAACATGAGCCCGTCATCTGACTCCGTCATGCCCGTGCACGATTGTCCTCCCTCGAGTGCGCGCACGAAGGCATCCTGAGTCAGGATGACGCCCTTTTGGCCGCCGGAAGTGCCGCTCGTGAAGAGAACGAGGAACGGATCCGTCGGCGCTACGCGAGCCACTCGCTCACTCCATTGTGCTTCGGAATGCGGTGTTGCGACGAGATCCTCCGTGGAGACGTCGCGGATCCCAAGTGGCGCATCACCCAACGGAACGGGCGAAACGCGCAGACGCAAGCCGCTACAAACCAAATCCTTCAGGACCGTCTCGAGGTGTCCAAATTGCACTGCATTCGCCACGAAGATGCAGCAGGGACGGACGCGCTGAGCAATCTCGCAGAGCGCCGTTGCTCCTAAGTTTGCATAGGCGGCACAGGTCTCGGCGCGTAGCGCTTGGGCTGCCCAGGCCACAATCTGCCAAGCGAGCGAGTTCTCGGCGATGAAGAGGATCCGATCGCCCGCAGTTACCCCGAGTTCGGATAACCCCTGCGCAGTCGCTGCAACGGCGTGTTCGAAATCGCGAAACGAATAGCGCGTAGGCTCGGCATCCGCGACGAGCTCGCGCGCGAACAATCGATCGGGAACTCGGCTAGCGGTGCGCTTCAATAGCGCGGGCAAGGTGCGCTCCGGGAATCGGGAAACGGGAAGTACGGCAATCATGGCTGGCTCGGCTATCTTGTGGGGGTGGGTTGCTGCGTGCGCCAGGCCGATTGAATGAGGCGCGGTGTCGTCTGCCCACGACTTTGGCAAAGGTTACGCCGGCAACTTGCGCGGCGCGCCTATGCTTATGGTCGCGGTGCCCTTTTCCGTCGAGGGTGCACCGTGTTCGCTTGCGTCACGAGCTCTCGGGGTGGTGGGCAGTTCGCGAGCAGATTCTGCCGACGGAGCTGACGTCGACGAGCAGATGGCCCTCGGGCCCGAAGAGAACGTTGAGCCACGCCTTGGAAGCATCTACACCACTCATTCGTAGACGTTCGTGTACCCTTCGGACGGACCGTTCGAGTTCGATTTGCCGATCCTCCGATTCGCCGTCACGAAAGATTCTCAATGAAAAACTTCGTCGTCCTCGCCGTCCTAGTTGCATTCGCCGGGGCCCCCATCATCGAAAGCGTGGCATTGGCGGCTCCTCCCGCGCCTTCGTCGGCTCCCGCGAAACCCAAGCCGCCGTCCGATTCCGCGAAGCCAGCGCCTGGTAAGGACGGGAAGCAAAAGGATCCGAACAAGAAGAAGAAGAACAAGAAGCCGAAGGATCCGAACAAGAAGAAGAACAAGAA
>JBLNFG010000251.1:0-9418 GCA_050263495.1 Myxococcales bacterium
GGTGCGCTTGGGCCACGGCCATTGCGTTCGGTGGAGCCGTCGTCTCGAACCCAACCGCGAAGAAGACCACTTGGCGGCTAGGCTCCCTGGTGGCCAACTGGACCGCGTCGAGGGGAGAATAGACCATCCGCACGTCAGCCCCGCGGCTCTTGGCGCGAAGCAAATCTTCGTGGGTACCTGGTACTCGCAACATGTCGCCGAAGGACGTCAGCGTCACTTCGGGACGTTTAGCGATCTCGATTGCCTGATCGATCAACTCGATCGGGGTGACACACACTGGACAACCTGGACCGTGCACCAGCCGCACCCCTTTGGGCAGGAGCTGATCGATTCCATATTTGAGAATCGTGTGCGTCTGCCCCCCGCAGATTTCCATGATTGTCCAAGGCCGTGTGGTGACACGCCCAAGCGCCTCGACGAGTGTTGACGTGCGAGCAGGATCGCGAAACTCGTCGACGTACTTCATGACTTGGCAGTTCCGTCTGGCGCAGCGCTTTCGAGGGCGTTCGCGGGGGCGGCTTCGACCGGTCCAAGCTGACCGAGGCGCTCGATTTCCGATAGATCCGAGAGCAGCTGTTGCGCGGCTTCCGGATCAAGCACGCTGAGTGCAAAGCCCACATGGACCAAGACGTAGTCGCCGACCTTGGCTTCCGGCGTGTATCCCAGGCAGACCTGCCGTTCCAAGCCGCCGAAGTTGACACGACCCATGACGAGGCCATTCTCGGGTTCGTTGATTTGGGTGACCATTCCGGGGATACCAAGGCACATAGTCGAAGGCTTTCGTCAGAGCTGTGACATTGCCACAGCCACCTGCCCAAGTGCCAGGGATCCGTCATTAGGTGGGACCTGGTGATGCACGAGCACACGGTGCCCCTGTCGGTTCAACGCTGCCTTGCAGCGTTCGAGGAGCAGCCGGTTTTGGAAGCAACCGCCCGAAAGTGCAACGGTTCCAACATTGACCCGGGCTGCCACTTCGACGACGGCTTGGACAAGCCAACCATGGAAGCGCGCCGAGATTTTGCCCGGCTCGATTCCCCGAGCCAAGTCGGCCAGGATGGCCTCTATCAAGCTGGTTGGGTCAAGGTGGAAGCGCGGCGAATCGAGGGGGAATAGCCCCAGTGTTGGGGAGGTCATCCTCGATGGCTGGTCCAGCTCGCGCGCGCAGCCGTTCGAGAGCAGCGTCCGTTCCACTAGTGACAGCGGGTAGGTTGCCGATTCCGTCTGATCTGCCGCAAACTCAAGTGCCATCGCCGCTTGGCCCTCGAACGCGGATTCGTGACATAGGCCCAAGAGGCTGGCGACCGCATCGAAGAGACGTCCGATGCTCGACGTGTAGGGGGTGAGGACGCGTTTGTCGATTTGGCTGCGCAGCAGTGCCAGCTCTTGATCGGAGCTGGCACGCACTACCTCGAGATCCGTCTGTGCGAGCGCGTCTTTGCCCAACAGTTGGTACAGGAGGGCAACGGCTATCCGTCGCGGACTTCGCGCCGAGCGGTCACCTCCTGGTAGAAGAAACGGCTGCAAACAGGCGATGCGCTCGAACTGCTGCGCGTTCCCAAACAGGAACTCTCCGCCCCAAAGCGTCCGATCGGTACCGAGCCCACTGCCGTCCCAAGTGACACCTAGAACTTGTTCGTTGCTGCCAACGTCAGCTAAGCATGCTGCGAGGTGGGCGTGGTGGTGTTGCACGGCGCATCGTGGCGTGTGTTCGAGCAGCCCGCCGCTGGCCGTAAGTTCTTCCGCGATTTGTGTGCTGGCATGATCCGGATGTAAATCATGCGCGACAATTTCGGGCTTTACGGCATAGATGCGCAGGAAATCTGCGATGACGCGCAGACACGTCGCGCGCGTTTCTGCGCTCTCGAGGTCGCCAATGTGTTGGCTGACGAAGCAGCGATCCCCGATCGCGAGAGCAATCGTGTTCTTCATGTGTCCACCGACGGCGAGCACGGTCGGGCCGCTGCTCGGAAGGGGAACGGGAAGAGGCGCGTAGCCTCGTGCGCGCCGAAGGAGCTGCACTTCACCTCCGACCACTGCCGCGACGCTGTCATCAGCGTGGCGTTCAATCGGACGATCGTGAACGAGCCAGTGGTCGGCGATGGATGCAAGGCGTTCCGTTGCTTCCTTGGGCGCGATGCAGATCGGCTCTTCGCTAAGATTGCCGCTCGTTGCCACGATCGGGAAACCAAGTTCAGCCATCAACAAGTGATGGAGCGGCGAAGAAGGCAGCATCAGCCCAAGATAAGGATTGGCCGGCGCGAGACTGGAGGCCAAGCTTGCGTTGTGCTTGCGTCGGAGCAGAACGATGGGGGCCTCGGGAGAAATCAGCAACGCGGCTTCCTCCGCTCCAACCTCGGTTAGCTCACGAGCTTGCGCGAGATCTCGGACCATTAAGCCAAGCGGTTTCTCCCAGCGGTGCTTGCGCCGGCGCAAGCGCAGAACGGCTTCTTCGTTGCGTGCGTCGACGAGCAGCTGGAAACCGCCAATCCCTTGCAGCGCCACGATTTTTCCATCGCGTATGGCTCGCGCACAGGCCGCGAGCGCGTCGTCCGCCACCAGCTGCTGAGCGGGAGTCGAGCCAGGGTCAATCCACGCTAAGGTGGGGCCGCAAACCGGGCAAGCATTGGGTTGCGCGTGAAAGCGTCGGTCCCGCGGGTCATCGTACTCCCGTTGGCACTCCGGACACTGCACGAATCCGGCCATCGTGGTTTTGGGACGGTCGTAAGGGACGCCGCGAATGATGGTGAAACGGGGCCCGCAGTGGGTGCAGTTGGTAAACGGATATCGATAACGACGATTCCCCGGCGCGGTGAAGTCGCGTCGACACGCCTCGCAAGGCGCGATGTCAGCGAGTAGCGTCGTATCCTTCGTTCCAGAGTCGTCGCTGGCCAAAATCAGGAACTGATCTGCGCCTTCCGGTGGGATGGGCTCGGTCCGAAGCTCTTCGATGCGCGCTGGAGCCCGCACGTCCGAGCGTAAACGGAGCTCGAATTGATGCAGCGTCTCGGTCGCGCCTTCCAGCTCAATCGTCACTCCGCGGTTGCCATTGCGAACCCAGCCCGACAGCTCGAGCTCTGTCGCGAGCCGGTAGACCAAGGGCCGAAACCCGACGCCTTGGACGCGGCCCCGGATCTGCAAACGCACCCGTTGGTTTGTGGAGCGATCCGGTGATTTGCTGGTGCTAGACACCGATCCCAAACGCTTCGAGTAGGGTGGTCGCGGCACGCGCGGCCGTGACTTCACCCGACGTGAGTGCGTGCTCCACGCTAGGCGCCAATTGGACGACTCGTGGATGCGAAGAGAAGGCCGTTTGGAGTCGTTCCTCAATCATGCTCCACATCCACTGCACGAGTTGGCGCTGGCGCATCCGATGGTGCAGTCCGCTCTCGATTAGCGTCTTCCGGTGGCGCTCAATGGCCGCCCAGATCTCGGTTAAACCGTGGCCGGTGATGGAGCTGCAGGTCTGAGCCATTGGTGTCCAAACCTCGTGCTTTTGACGCATGAAATGCAGAGCCGTCGCGTACTCGCGACATGCCAGCTCGGCGCGAAGAACGTTGTCGCCGTCTGCTTTGTTGACGGCAATCAAATCGGCAAGCTCAAGCACACCTCGCTTGATCCCCTGCAATTCGTCGCCTGCTCCGGCAACCATGAGTACGAGAAAGAAATCGACCATGGAGTCGACCATGGTTTCCGACTGTCCTACCCCGACGGTTTCGATGATGAGCACGTCGAAGCCGCCGGCCTCGCACACGACCATCGTTTCACGCGTCTTGCGCGCTACTCCGCCAAGTGTTCCGGAACTGGGCGAGGGACGGATGAAGGCGCGCGGATCGGCGGACAGCTCAACCATCCGCGTCTTGTCCCCGAGGATGCTGCCACCGGTCGTTGCACTAGACGGATCGATCGCGAGGACCGCAACCCGATGTCCCTCGGACGTCAGGCGGCGGCCCATTGCTTCGATGAATGTGCTCTTGCCAGCACCCGGAATGCCCGTGATTCCGACACGCATTGCCTTACCGCTGTGTGGCAGCAGCTGCAGCAGCACCTGTTCCGCAAGCTGCTCGTGTTCCGGGTTCACGCTCTCGACGAGGGTGATAGCGCGCCCCAGTGTGGCACGGTCGCCCGCGAGGACCCCCTGCACGTAGTCGTTCACGCTCAATTCGCGTCGGCGTAAAAACGCCGTTTCGGGGATCCTCGGATGGGGCATGGGCGGTTCTATGTGGCTTCGATATTGAACCCGAGGCGAGCTGCCAACTTCGTCAGCATGTCGGCCGCTGCTTCGGGAATGACGGTGCCGGGAGGATAGATTGCAGCTGCGCCTCCAGCAATGACTGCGTCGAAGTCTTGGGGCGGGATTACCCCCCCGACTACAATCATGATGTCCTCGCGGCCCAGCTTGCGCAGCTCGTCGCGTAGCGCCGGCACGAGGGTCAAGTGGCCCGCTGCAAGCGAGCTCACTCCGACCACGTGCACGTCGTTTTCCACGGCTTGACGCGCAGTTTCTTCGGGTGTCTGAAAGAGTGGTCCCACATCTACGTCGAAACCGAGGTCGGCATAGGCCGTAGCGATGACTTTCTGACCACGGTCGTGACCATCCTGGCCCATCTTTGCCAGCAGAATGCGGGGGCGCCGGCCTTCGTGCTTGGTGAAGTTATTCATCCACTTCGATACGCGCGACACGTCCGCACTCTTGTCACCCATCTCGCCTCCGTACACGCCGGATACGGTCTTGATCGTTGCCTGATGTCGACCGTACACCTTCTCGAGCGCATCACTCATCTCGCCTACGCTGGCACGCGCACGTGCCGCCTTGACGGCCAAGTCGAGGAGATTGCCGTTACCCGTCCGGGCACTCTCCGTGAGCGCCGCGAGTGCTTGCTCGACGGCTTTCGGATCGCGTTCTGCACGCAGCTTCTGCAATCGCTCAATCTGTGAACGCCGCACTGCCGCGTTGTCGACCTTGAGCACCTCGAAGGGCGGCTCGTCTTCTACGACCCACTTATTGACGCCCACGACCGTCTGGCGGCCGGCATCAATGCGCGCCTGAGTGCGCGCCGCAGCTTCTTCGATGCGGAGCTTGGGGATTCCGGCCTCGATTGCCTTGGCCATGCCGCCCAGATTCTCCACCTCTTGAATGTGCGCGTACGCCCGTCGCGCTAGCTCGTGGGTGAGGCGCTCGACGTAGTAGCTGCCCGCCCAGGGATCGATCACGCGGCACGTGCCAGACTCTTGCTGCAGGAAGATCTGAGTGTTGCGTGCAATACGGGCGCTGAAGTCCGTCGGCAGTGCCAGTGCTTCGTCCAGCGCGTTGGTGTGCAACGACTGGGTGTGGCCCTGGGTTGCGGCCATGGCTTCCAGACAGGTGCGCACGACGTTGTTGTAAACGTCTTGTGCCGTGAGGCTCCAACCCGAGGTTTGACTGTGCGTGCGCAGCGACATCGACTTGTCGCTCTTCGGATTGAACTGCTTGACGAGATGCGCCCAGAGCAGACGCCCGGCGCGCATCTTGGCAACTTCCATGAAGAAGTTCATGCCAATGGCCCAGAAGAACGAGAGCCTGGGCGCAAAGGCGTCAACGTTGAGACCCGCCTGGATGCCGGTGCGGATGTATTCCACGCCATCAGCAAGCGTATACGCAAGTTCGAGATCAGCCGTCGCACCCGCTTCCTGCATATGGTAGCCGGAGATGCTGATGCTGTTGAACTTCGGCATGTTCTTCGACGCGTACGCGAAGATATCCGCAATGATGCGCATCGACGGTGTGGGCGGATAAATGTACGTGTTGCGCACCATGAACTCTTTCAGAATGTCGTTCTGAATCGTTCCGGTGAGCTTCTCCGGCGTGACCCCTTGCTCCTCGGCTGCGAGGATGTAAAGGGCCATGATCGGCAGCACCGCGCCGTTCATCGTCATCGATACGCTCATCTGATCGAGCGGGATTCCGTCGAACAGGATGCGCATGTCGAGGATCGAGTCGATCGCGACGCCCGCCATGCCGACGTCGCCGACCACGCGTGGGTGATCGCTGTCGTAGCCACGATGCGTCGCCAAATCGAAAGCGATCGAGAGCCCTTTTTGCCCCGCCGCGAGATTACGACGATAGAACGCGTTGGACGCTTCAGCGGTCGAGAACCCCGCGTATTGGCGGATTGTCCAGGGCTTGTTTACGTACATGGTGGGGTACGGACCACGCACGAACGGCGCGATGCCTGGAAGGGTTCCAAGCTGCTCGACGCCCTTGAGATCTTGCGCCGAGTAGAGCGGAGCGACCGGAATCTGCTCTGGCGTGAGCCAGTTCAGAGACTCGAGCGGAGCCCCGAGTCGTGACGCGGCCTGACGCTGCCAGTCCCCGAGATCGTGTCGCGGGTTGATGGCAAAAGGAATGTTGGAAAAATCGACACGACTCGTCATGACGCTTTGCTCTCGCTCTTGTTTGCTGAAAGTACGGTTTGAGCCAGCTCGGTCAGGGTTGCGAGGACGTCACAGCCCATGAAAATGAAGCGGACAATGCCCGCCTCGCGATACTTGGCTTCGTTCTGACCGGGGTTGCCCGCTAAGATGATTTGTTGTGCGCCCTTCTCCTTGAGGGCCCGTGCAAGATCGCAGGCTGAAGCGTCGTACCAGGCATCCGAGGAGCAGAGGATCACGGTCTTCGTGCCGCTCTTCGCGAACGCCTCGGCGGCACTAGCTACCTCGGTGAAGCCGTCGTTGCTGAGGACTTCGAAGCCGCCCGCTTCGAAGAAGTTTTGCGCATACATGGCGCGCGCCGTGTGCATCGCAATCGGGCCCATGTTGGCCGAGAAGATCCGTGGGCGCTGTCCACGCTCGTCGCGGACCTTGTCGCTCTGGTCACGCAGCTTCTCGAAGGGCTCCGCGAAGCGGTGCAGGTGCAGCGGCGTCACTGTCTCCTTCGGCGCCTCTGCAGCTCCCGCGCCGTTGTGGAGTGCAAATAGTGTCGCGCCCTTTGCGGCTGCCTCGACGAGTGCCCCCAAACGTGCCTCGGGCGCCTGCGCTCTGGCAGTCGTAATCACCGCTGTCAGGCCCGCATCCTTGGCGCGCTGGTTGCGCTGATCGAGCAGCTTGGCTTGGTGCGCGCTCGTATCGACGGGGGTGCGTACGACGGGCTTCTCTCCCAAATGCGGGAATTCACTGACGCCAGTAATCGGAGTCTTGCGTCGCGCGAGATCTTTCGAGCGCTTTTGACGCGTCGCTTCGATCTCCTTGGCAAAGGAGCCGTCCCTTAGAACCGCGAGCATTCCGCCGCGGCGTTCGAGATCTTGGAATAGCTTCCACGCTGCCTGCGCGAGATCCATCGTCAAGTGCTCGACGTAGTAGGAGCCGCCCGCGGCATCGAGCACGGAGCCCAAGTGCCCCTCCTCTTGAAGGATAATTTGCGTGTTTCTGGCGAGTCGCGTCGCCATCTCGTCGGGGAGACCGATGACGTCGTCGAACGGGAGCACCGTGATCTGGTCAGCTCCACCCACACCTGCCGCGAAGCATCCGATCGTGGTCCGAAGAACGTTCACCCATGGGTCTCGCTGGGTCAGGATGCGGCGCGAGGTGCGCGCGTGCAGGAACATCGAGCGTTGATTCTCAGGAACCTCGGCCGCCTCGAGCACGCGATTGTACAGGGCACGGAATGCTCTGAATTTCGCGATTTCGAGGAACTGGTCGGCGCCCACCGCCAGCGAGAACGTCAGTTGACGAGCCGCAGCAGGGACGTTGAGTCCGGCGTCTTCCATCGCGCGCAGATAAGCAACTGCCGTGGACAGCGCGGCTGCGAGTTCCTGAACCGCGGTTGCTCCCGCGTTGTCATAGGCCGCCGTCGAGACGGACACTGCGCGCGCCGAGGGGTACTTCTTCGAAACGGACAGCGCGAGTGAACCAAGGTCGCTCAGCATGGTTTCCGCAGCCTTCGGTAGGCTGCCGCGCATCGCGAGCGTTCCGAGCGGATCGGCACCGAGGTTGCAGCGTACGTCGGCGTCTGCGACCTTGCGCCGTGCGTAGAGAGCCAGTACTTCTGCCGCACCAGCCATAAATGCAGGACCTGCATGCACCGTCAGCTGGATCTTAGCGAGATCGACATCGGCCAAGAGGCGATTCAGGTCATCCACGCTGTCGATCAGAACGCCGCCGCCGCACCCGCACCCGCTACCGCACGCAGGGCTGGCTTGGTCGAGTAGGCGTGGTGACAGTCGCACGACCACGCCATCTGCGCCGCGTCGGATGTCGGATAGGATCGCCCGGTTGGCTTCGTCGGGAAGCGGATGACGATGCTCGGGAACGATGCTCCAGCCTGCCCCACCGCTGCGCAGAGCCGCGGAGCCCCGCACGAATGGTGCCTGTCCGGGTAAGCCTAGGGCATCCGGTGCCGGTGCGTCGTCGCTCGTGTAGAGCGGCTGAACCGTTAACCCTTCGATGAGTTGAGTGACGAGACGTTTCTCGAAGGGGGCACCCTTGAGATCCTTCTCGACGAGAGCCAACCACTGTTCGCGTGTTGGCGGAGCAAACGCTGCTAAAGAGGGTACTTCTTGTGTCATGGCTTTGAATCGCAAAGTAGTCGACTGCCCTCGAGTACGCGCGCACATCGCTGTCGACCCCGGGGTCCCTTCGCCACGATTATGGGTGGTTGGGGCTCACGAGAGGACGGACTCATGGTCGCAAATCTCACGAGCAAGGCCGATGTACACAATCCAACGAGCGACGTCCAATGCAACTGTCGCGCGAAACCCAACACCCGGGTGCGTATAAGGATTCCCGCAGTAATTCTGGGCTTTCGCGGCTACGACGCAAAGGTTGCGCTGTGGGTCGGGTTCTCGCGTCACTTCTGGGGTGCCCCGGCAAGGTGCAAAGATGGGTTCGCGTGCAGGCGCGCAAAGGTTTCGTCGCAAGCCGGCGGCGTACGCGCTAGAACGGTACGCGTTTTCGCACCACGGAAACACCCGTTTTTGCCATCAACTGGCGCTGGAGCCCCCATGATAAAGCGAATCGATCACCTGGGCATTGCCGTATCTTCCTTGGCGGAAGCCGTACCAGTCTGGGAGAAGGTCCTTGGCGTTGCCTGTGAGCGCATCGAAGAGGTCGAGAGTCAAAAGGTCAAGACCGCTTTCTTCGACGTCGGTGGCGTGCACATCGAGTTGCTCGAACCCACATCCCCAGAGAGCCCAATCGCCAAGGCGATTGCCTCGCGCGGCGAAGGTATTCATCACGTCGCGTTCGCGACTGACGACGTCACCGCGCAGCTCGCCAGCGCCAAGCAAGCCGGCGTGAAGCTCATCAACGAGACTCCCGTACCAGGTGCGGGCGGAAAACAGGTGGCCTTTCTGCATCCCAAGAGCATGCGTGGCGTGCTGACCGAGCTTTGCTCGGGTGGTGACCACTGAAACTGACGTGAGTTGAACTCTTCGTGCCGAGTATC
>JBLNFG010000252.1:0-2664 GCA_050263495.1 Myxococcales bacterium
ATCGGGGCAACGGAAAGTCGCAGTGCGTCGTAGTGCCAGCGTCGCAAGCGTATCCGCGGGCAGTGGCAGCGGCATCGTGACGGGGAGCTGAGCGATGCCGAGGAAGGGCAGCAGAAAGCCGAAGGTCGTCATCGGCGATCCGAACGACCCCGAGGGACTTTACGTCTGGATGAATCGTTTTCTGGAAGCGCTTCGCGTCAAGAACTACTCCTCGCGCACGGTTGAGAATCGCGAATCCTATCTGGGCTTCTTCATCGCGTGGTGCGAGGCAAGGAGTATCGGGCGGCCTCAGGAGGTGACCAAGCCCATCCTCGAGCGTTACCAGCGGCACCTGTTTCATCTGAGAGAGCCGAATGGTAAGTCGCTCAGCTTTGGATCGCAGTACGCACGGCTGGTGCCGGTGCGAGCGTTTTTCAAGTGGTTGACGCGGCAAAATGTGTTGCTGTGGAATCCGGCGAGTGAGCTTGAATTGCCGCGGCTCGAGCGGCGGTTGCCAAAGCATGTGCTCACGGTGGCCGAAGCCGAGCAGGTGTTGGAGCAGCCTGACGTCAACGACTCGATAGGTCTTCGAGACCGAGCCATCCTCGAGGTCCTGTACTCGACGGGCATCCGACGGATGGAGGTTTTGAACTTGTCCATCTACGATCTCGACACCGAGCGTGGGACGTTGATGGTGCGGCAGGGCAAGGGTAAGAAGGACCGCATGGTGCCGATAGGCGAGCGGGCGATTGCGTGGCTTGAGCGGTATCTCGCCGATGCGAGGCCAGGGCTCGTGGTGCCGCCGGACGACGGTACGCTGTTTCTCGGGGCCACCGGCGAAGAGCTGAGCCCGAATCGGTTGACCCAACTGGTGCGAGGTTACGTGAACGCCGCCGACACGGGCAAGCGCGGAGCCTGTCACCTATTCCGGCACACGATGGCGACCTTGATGCTCGAGAATGGTGCGGACATCCGCTACATCCAGGAGATGCTGGGCCATGCGGAGCTCTCGACGACGCAGATTTACACTCAGGTGTCGATTCGACGGCTCAAGCAGGTGCACACGCTGACGCATCCAGGGGCGAAGCTTGGTAACCACGATGGCGCCGTTGCTGAGCTGGAATCGACCAATGCTGGCGACGGCGTTGCCGAACCCATCACCGAACGTCCCTCAGTAGCGAAAGCCAATGTTACCGCCGAGGAACTCATGGCTCGATTGGCAGACGCAGACGATGAGGATGGTGATGACGTCGCGATCGACGTTGCGGTGTCACACGGTGCTTGACGGTATCTGGAACGTCGAACGCGAATACTGCGCTTGACGTCATTGCCAACGTCGCGGCGCGCCAGCACGGCGCGTGACATTGAAGTCGCTCCGCAGCCCGCCCGAGTCGGCGCGGCTCGGCGCCTCGCATAAGGCTGCCTTATGCAAAGCGGCTCTCGTGCCGCGGGCTCATCGGCGGCGTTAGCGATCCGTGAACGACGACGAGCGAGCAACCTCTCACGGCTCTGTCTCGCCCGCCCACGGCCCTCGCGCGTTTCCTCGCCGGCCTAGACATAATCCGAGGGATTCATGTCTCCTCGGGCGGGCAGCTGCGCTCCGAGCGGGGTGCGTCGCGATGCGCTCACCCACCCGCCCCCACGGGACAACGGCTCCGGCCGAGGTTTGGGCCCCTCCCGGGACCCTCCCAAACCCCGGCCTTCTTTGCGTCGCGGCCCCCGGCACGGGCACGAACGGCCATCTCGCGATATCCTCAGCGGCATGCAGCCACTTCGAGCACATGTGCAAAACGGCAGACTCCAGCTCGATGAGCCTACGGACTTGCCCGACGGAGCCGAGATCGATCTGGTTGCCATTGAGGACGACGGTCTCAGCCCCGAAGAGCGAGCCGAGCTACACGCTTCGCTCGATCGGGCGCTAGAAGACAGACAAGCTGGTCGAATGGTGGACGCTTGGGCGTACTTGAAGCAGTATCGCGCTCATCGTGAAAGTCCTTCTACTCGATGAAGCCAGCGCTCAATTTGAAGCCGAAGACGCGTGGTGGCGTGAGAATCGAGATCACAAGGAACTCTTCGTCGATGAATTCGAAGCAACGCTGAGACGCATCGTCGAACTTCCTCAAGCTGGGCAACGCTATCGATGGAAGGGCGGTTGCTTGATTCAGCGCTGGCTGATGTCGAAGACGCGATGTCATGTCTACTACTTTCATGATCGCGACAACGACATCTTGGAGATCCACTCCGTCTGGGGCGCCCGCCGCAAGCGTGGCCCGAAGCTGTAGCGTTTTCTCTTTAGTTGCCCCCGGGAAAGGCGACTAAACTCGGAAGCCGTGACGGCTCTCCTTTACGCCTTGATGCACCTGGCTCGCCTGCGCTGGCTGGGTGCCGCGTTTTGTGCGTTAGCGATGCTGTGCGTCACCCCGCATGCATCGGCACGTGCCGGTGCGACCGCGCACCCGCGCGTCGACGCCAGCGCCAGCACAGACAACACCACGACCGCGTCCGCCTTAGCGCATGCGCAGACAAAAACTCGCGTCTGGGGGTTCGACCAAAATTCTCCACCGCACGTCTGGTCACTTCGCTTTGCAAGTGCCGAAACGCACCCGGGAATCTCGCCTATTCAGTGCGAAACTGCGTCGGCTTCTTCTTATGCTGCAGAGGGGGTAACGACCACCGCGCTGACGG
>JBLNFG010000253.1:0-6822 GCA_050263495.1 Myxococcales bacterium
GCCTCCGGTGATGTCGTTCTGCGTGAGTGTCTGGCAGTCGATCGCATTGCCGAGATCATCCTTGATCTCCGTGACTGCGAATCCCACAACGAAGGTCTTTATCCGTGACTTGGACGGGTCGTTCGCGAGGGCCCACGCGGTGTCCTCTGGCTTCTTGAACGGGCAACACGCATCGAGACCCGAACCGCAAACGGGATTAGTGCCTTCGCAATAGGGGCGAAGGTCCATGTTGGGTTCGCCGTCCGTGAGCAGAACAATGAAGTTGTCGCGACACTTGCCTTGATTGTAGGGATCGTCCTTGGGCGCCATTCGCTTGGTGCCATCCGGGTCGGTACCGTCTGGATTGGGGTCGTTCCAGAAGAAGTCCTGAGCGTCCTGGAGCATTCCTGCGATTGGCGTTGCCCCGTAAGGTCGGGTCGAGAGCAGAACGTTTTGGATCTTTTCGTTGCGAGCACGCAGCTCTTCCACTTCGTTGTTCGAAATGGCCGGTCCGAATGCCACCATTCGCCCCTCCCAAAGCGGCGCACTGGCGTTGCGGGCGCCAACCTCCTGGTTGGCAACGGCTGAGCAGTTTCTGGGCGCCCCCTTGGCACTGTTCTGATAGAAGTAGCTCCAAGTGCCCGCGATGTCGGTACTCGGATTCGTTGCCGAGTCGAACGTCATCAGGCCGAAGCGGATCTCTGTCACGAAGGAATCGAGCAGGCCGCCTTCGGTCTTGGGGAACTCGCACTTGTCCGTGGCGCTGAAGCTGCAGGGCTTGACGGCGTTCACTTGGCAATACCCGATGCTATCGGGATTGGAGGTGGGCGTAGGCGAGCAGGTCCCACTCATTGGGCGGTGATACGGGATCGGATACAGATAGTCGGGCGGATTGGGTGCGCCCTTGGCGTCTATGTTGGCTAGTCTGTACTCGTTCCAGAACGCTCCGCCACTGCGCGACACCGACTTGCATCGGTAGTCCGGAATGGTTCCCGTTAGCACCTCGACTAAGTCGATCCACCGGCTTTTCTCGCTGCCGACGCCGGTAGGGACACAGACGGGATAGGACGTCGTCGAGGTCTTGTACTCCATGGAGCCGGAACTATCCACGAGCAGCAGCACGTTCGGGCGCGGAGGATTCACGTCGACCTGTGCCTCGGCACCCACGCTCAGGAAAAAGACAGCTAGAGCTAGCGGGTGTGAAACGGACGGGCGATTATGACGTGGCATGGGGTGGACTCCGTGAGGCCTACATCTCGGGAACGACGATATACATTCGAACTGCCTGGACGTTTGCAGTCGAACTCTCGTTGTCCGGACTGCACCAATCCGTGCTTGTCCCATTGATTACCGGACGAATCTGCGCGAAAGCGGTCACGCTATACTCGAATGCACTCGATTGCCCTGGCGCATTACCGCCTTGATTCGCACCAGACATTGCGGCTGCAGCCGAGCGTTCGAAGTACTCGACTTGAAGATTTCCTTCCAGACCGGCCACGGCCGCCAAGTTCGTGCGCGGTCCGAGGCTACCGTGAGCCTGCTCCGCTTGGGGAACAATAACGGTCGCGCCTGGTTGGCGCAGACTGGCAGCAGAAATCCGATCTAGGTCTTGGTGCCGACGTAACGCACACGGGGCTGCACGATACTGATTGGTCACGCAGGGCGATGCTGTGGCGAGCTCGGCCTTGCTCATTTCCCTGCGAATCGCATCCCGTTCGTTCGCGAGCACGGAGGCGGACATTTGCGCGGCATAGAGCGCAAGGGCTTTCGCCTGGGACGCCTGACGAGCAAACCCCGCGGCTGCATCGACCGAGCCGGTTACGCGAGCAGCGAAAAGACCAATCCCGGTGAGGAGCGTTACGACCAATAGCACCACGAAAATTGTCGCTCCGTGCTCCCTAGGGTGGCGCTTCGAAACTGTTGAGATGCGTTGCACTACCATGTGAGATTCGACTGGCTGGCGATGAGGGTATCTGCCTGTAGCGTGCGTACACGGGCGAACGGCTTAGTTCCGTTGGTACCGAGGCCAATCCGGTACAATCCGGGCGCGATGGCGGGATTGGTCTGATCGACGTTTGCGTCTCGATCGGCGTCCCTCGAACGAACGGAGAGCCGCACGCGCAGCGAGCGTACCGACTGCGGACGAGTGGCTGCTGCTCCGGATGTAGTCGCTCCCGCGACGGTCAACGTCACGCAGTCAGCGCCGTTGTCCGTGACGAGCGCTGGCGTCACGCCTGGCGCATTGCGGCAGGTGGCTTGGAAGCGCAAATCGACTGCATATTCCGTGATCACCTCTCGGGAGCTCGGAACGACAGTGCCGTCGTCTGGGTAGAGTTCTTCGCGGACTAGTTCGAGACGGTCGTTTTCGCCGGGGGGTTGTTGCGCGCCATCAAAGAGCTGTTGGTGAAGTGGATAGTCAGAATTCCCCTTAACTTTGCGCAATGCATAGCGAACGAAGTTCACCACGTTGACCTGCTGGTGAAATCGCGCACTGCAACGAGCTGTAGAGGTGGCGCCCAGAATTAATGCGGGCTGCCGCGCTAGCTGGATTTGGGGGACGCTGTTGGTGTCCAGGCTCGTTCCGACGATGATTCCGTACTGTGAAGTGCCGTAGTCCGTGTTCTGCAAGCGTAGAACGCGCCGCGGAGGAAACAATCGAGTTAACAGGTTGAGCTTCTGCTGAGCCGTCAAGGTGTTGAAACCCATTCGGAAGAGAGCTCCGCGCTCCACTTGGAGACGTACATAATAGCCGCCGCCGGCAATCTCCGTCGTGATCGTGTTGTCGTAGCGCTCGACACTGTCATACGCTCCGGCCAACACCACCGAGTGCGGCGTAATAGCTGGTGCAGCCGCCTTGAGTGTGGCGTTGTCGAGCACACTCTGCTCAGCAGTCGTAATCTGGATGCTCGCCAGCTGGCGGAGCAACGGGATGCCTTCGAGATTGGCAACGCCAGCACAGTAGCTGGGATCAGACCGGACATTCGGAGACGACAAGAAGCCTGCTCGGGCAATGTCGTTGTGCAAACGGTCGAACCCAATGATGCTGCCGTAGGTGGCCTCGGCCACCCGAGATTCCCGCTGGTAGAAACGCGAACCCTCTCGAGCCAGCGCGAATACTACGAGTGAAACGAAGAGCCCCCCCGTGATGGCCACCATGAGCTCAACTAAGGTGAAGGCTCGCTCTGCCAAAACCCCCCGCGTAACCGGCTCGCGCCTGAGTTGCTGTCTACAGTGCGGGAGCTGATTCATGGTGTCACCCGCAACGCCAGTGTCTGATAGACGAAGTGAAAGTTGGCGAGGTCATTTCCAATCGACTCAATTTCTCCATCTGCGCAGAAGTGCGCGCCTTGCCTAGTCGATTGGACCCTTGGCCAGAGCACGCGCACGGTCGCGCGAATGACGCCATTGCCTGGATTATCGGGCCCAATGGACGTGGCGGGAGCGAGCAGTAAGTGCACACAAAACTGAGTGCGCGCGAGCTGCGCGTCACTCACCGGGTTGCCGAGCCCGTCGAACCCGGCTCCGAACTGCCGTGCGCTGTCGTAGCTAGGACGGAACCAGACGTTCTGCTTGCTCGTGATGTCCTTCAGCCAAGTTGTCGAACTGATGCCCGCGGTATTGGTCCAAAGCGTTGCGTCTACCAGCAGCTGATCTTGCCAGGAATTCGCGACTTGGGTGGCCACGGTGACGCTCTTGGCGTGCAGGTTGGACATGGCGGTCACCTTCTGCATCGCGATGATTCCACTCACACCCACTGCCAAGATCGCCAACGACATCATGAGCTCGATCATGGTGAACCCACGCCTGGCCCTTCGCGAGTTGATCACGGGGCGCTTCCTTTCGCAGTGTGCAGGCGTGCTTGGCCGCTGGGCAGTAGGACTACCCGGCGTTCAAGGCCAATCTGCGTCGAACCACCAGGCGTCGTGCGATACACGCGAAAGGTCGGAGCCAGTGTCATTACCGCAGCGTTGGCGGCCGTGAGGACGTTCGCCTCGGCGACGTAGGCACGGCCAAGGGGTGTAAAGCAGATACTGTAGTCCGTCACCGAGCGTTTGCTGCTGCCGTCGGGGACTTCGAGCACGACGTGCAATCCGGTAACCGACGTAGCTTGGTCGTACGCGAAGGATCGCAGGAGCTGGCTACCCAGCACCGAAGCCGCGCTGGAGGTTGGCGACCAGTCTGCTTGCAGGCAGCTGGTCGCTGGTAACCGGTTGCAGGGGGCGTTTGCGTTTGCGTTGGGTAATGCAATTGGCCCCGTTACGGCCTCTCTCACCGTAAAACTGTTGGTGGATTGCGTGTAGCGTACCAATACGGCGCTACCGCGGCTGATAGCGCGAGCGCGCGCATCTCTAAATACTCTCGCAACCTCTTCTGCAGTTTGCCGCGTCCGGCGATCCTTTAGTCCGTCGCGCAAAGCGGGCAGAGCGAGGGCCGACATGATCGAAATGATCAGCACTGTCGCGAGTAGCTCAATCAGCGTGAAGCCACGCTCGATTGAACTCGGGCGACTGGGATGTGATGGCGCAGTCCAACTCACGGCTTAGGCCTAAGCAGGCAATGTGCCAGAGAACCCCAGCGAAGAGGCCTCGAAATGCTCGCAAAAAGCCTGGGTAGGTGTCAGGGCGCCGCCGCACGGATTGCGAAGCCTATGCAAATAGTTCAAAGCAAGGGCGCTGGTGGGGTGGCCGAACGGCGAAGCCTGACAGGGACTCAAGGCTCAAATTGTATCGCTGGATTTGAAGCGTTGCGGTTGTCGGCGCGGCGTTCTATTCGATGCCTGTAGTCCGAGCGAAGTGACGACAGGAGTAATGCATGAAGCGCGAATTGGTCAGCCTGGCGATCGTGGTTTTGGCAACGAGCGGCTGTAAGCGGGGCACACCAAGCTCGCGTGGCGATGCCCCGCCGCCCGCCCCTTCGGCGACGGCCGGGTTGTGCAGCGCCGGTGGCGGCAAGATTGGCGACGCGCTCGCGGCAAAGCTGCTTCCGGCGTCATTCGATGGCTACTGCATCGATCCGAACAACGAGGTTCGCACCTATGGCAAAGAGGGGAAGGGCACGATTGAGCAAGTCTGCACTGAGTTGTTCGACGGAGAGTGCGAGGTTTATCGTGCCTACGGCTTGGAGCGGGTAGTGTCGGCTCGGTACGCCGACGGCGCAGGCACGCCGGGGAACATCACCGTGAACCTCTCGCGCTTCGACTCGGTTCAGAATGCGTTCGGCTTCTTCACTCGGCGCGTTGTCGGCGACACCGATCCCGCAGCATTATCCCTTGACAGCATCGACGCGGGCTCGCTCGGTGCCTTGGGGTCAGGCGTCGCCTATGTGTGGCGCGGAATGCACGTTGCCGAATTGAGCTACTCGAACGATAACGAAGCGCCGGATGCACTCAAGGCGTCGAGCAAGAGGCTGCTGCCCGTCCTTGGGCACGCGATTGGCGAGTTGCTTCCCGGTGAACGGGAACTGCCCGCGGCCGCGCGGCTTCTGCCCGAAGCTAGCCGCATCAAGCTAGGTTTGGTCTTTGAACCCAAGCATATCTTGGGCATTACCGGTGCCGGGCCCGGCGCGATCGGTTTCTATCGTGAAGGCGAGCGCCGCTACCGATTGATCGCGTTGGAGCGTCCGAACGATCAAGCGGCGCAGGACGTAATGAAGACCCTACGCAAGGTCGAAGGCGCGAGCGAGCAGAAGGGCCCGCCACCGACCGTGACGTTGGGGATGCGCACCGGAGCGGAAGGCGCCAAGACCGACGGCGCAAAACTCGAATGGATGTTCAGCCGCGTGGGTCGCGTTGTGATCGGCATCGGCGACGAGGAGCACAGTGTTTCGACCGGCGACAAGAAGCAGTTGCAGCTTACATCAGCCGAGAAAATGGCTCATCTTACGTCACTATTGGCGGAGGTCGCGAAGAAGCCCTCCGCGATCGCTGAACCTTGAGTGACTGGCCGAGTCCGCGTTGCGTCGCGAACGCTTCGTAGCGTTGCGAGCACCTCGGATTCCGGATAGTCGCGATCGCGGCCGAGCCCGCGTTGCGTCGCGAACGCTTCGTAGCTGCTGAGATACTGGCGGACAACAGCGAAGAATCGTCCCCGTCGCTTGCGGGTAACGCGTCTGCCGTAGCGCGGCGCGAGGAGCGATGAGCTTGCCGTCGCGCGACGCAGTGATCGCAGAGACTTCCGTCGCGCGCCGCGGTGATCGCAGAGGTTCCGTCGCGCGCCGCGGTGATCGCAGAGGCTTCCGTCGCGCGCCGCAGTGATCGCAGAGACTTCCGTTGCCAGCGTGGTCATTGAAGAGCCCCGACGAGGGGTTTGCCGTCTGCGCTGGACGTCAACGAAACTCCCCTAGCCGGGTCGCGAGATGCCCGGCCCTTCCGAGATCCCGCTTTCTCCGTCCGTGTTGGGTCTACTCAGTGCGCAGAATAACGTGAAAGCCGAACGGCGATTCTACCACCCCCGAGACTTCGCCTACCTTGAGTCGGAATGCGGCGTCCGAGAACGGCTTCACCATGGCGTGATGAGGAAAGCGGCCCAGGGCACCGGCTCGATCAGCGCCACCGGGTTCGTCGCTATACTGCTTCACGAGCTCACCGAAATCTGCGCCAGCACGAGCTTTTGCCAGCGCTTCCTCGGCGCGAGCGCGAGCTTCTTGCTTGCTGCGTGTGATGTTGGGCTTGGCGCTCTGCGCACCGGCGTACTGGACGAGCAAATGGCTCGCGGAGATCTCCGCCGGGAGATTCTCTGAGGTCGATGCCTCGGCGGCTTGCGGACGAACCTCGATTGCCGTCTTGGGCGGAGTACCTGGCTTGCCATAGCTGGTCACCGCGCACCCAGACAGTACTGCGCTGCA
>JBLNFG010000254.1:0-3976 GCA_050263495.1 Myxococcales bacterium
GTGCGGTACGTTGGGCACTAGCAAGAGTACTTGCTCGAACTGCTCGATGAGCTGCGCGAGTTCGGTTTCGAGCTGCTTCGTCCGATCGGACAGGGATTTCAGCTCATCCCGACGCGCCTGAAATGCAGCCTTGTCGCCGCCCTTGGCAAGTTTACTCATCTCCAGGTTCGCCGCATTACGCCGCGCCTGAAGCTCCTCGGTTTCGGCGATCAAAGCTAACCGCTTCTGATTCAGATCGCGCACGCCCTCGAGACTGGCGGCCGCCTGTGGGGAACGGCGAGCCAAAGCCTTCTGGATCGAGTCGAAGTTCTCGGCAACGGTGCGGGCGTCGAGCATGGGAATCCTGTCTTCGTAACGAGTTCGGGCAGCCTATTAGCGCTATTCCCTGCGCTCGTCGATGCTTCAGCTCAGCCGAAGGTCCGTAGGCGGTCGAGGTTGCGGAAAACCGCTCGAAACCCGCCATGTAGGCGCTAATCGGTGGCGACGCGCGGGTTACCGTTCCCGCGTGACCAACCTGCGAGCGATGCTCACGTCGGAGCTCGGAATGGTACTGTCGCGACGCGCGTTCATTCCGATTCAGATCCGCACCTCTCCGGTCGCTGTTCGCGGTCGCTAGACGGCGAGCATGCCGTTTCTACGCAACGCTTCGTACAACGCGATGGAGACTGCATTCGCCAGGTTCAGACTGCGCACCGCGCCCAGGGTGGGAATGGCCAAGAGCGTGTCTGGATTCGCGTCCAAGATCTCCGGTGAAAGTCCAACGCTCTCCTTGCCGAAGCAGAGGGCATCGCCCGGCAGAATGTCGGCTTCGTAAAGACTGCGCCGGGCACGGCCGGTAAAAAACCAGGTCCGTCGACCCGCATGGCTCGGCTCCCGTGCTTCGGCGATGCGTTGCTCACACTCGAGCAGCGACACGTGGTGGTGCACCTCGACGAGGTGCCAATAGTCGAGCCCTGCGCGTCGCACCGCATGCTCGTCGATCCGAAACCCCAGCTTACCCACCAGGTGCAACGGGCAACACGTTGCTCCGCACAACCTGGCGATATTTCCAGTGTTGGGTGGAATCTCCGGCTCCACCAGTACCACGAAAAATGGGCGGCTTTGGGCCGCCGCGCGCAGCCGTTCGTTGGCGGGAAAGAGTTTCATGCTCGAACTCTGTGCATAACAACTTCTTGAGCTAGCGGCGCTCGTCATCTTTGATGGGACCACGTGTCAAGACGGTGTGGATCGTGCTGACGACGGGTGGACACCCGGGCACGAACGTCCCAAGTTGCTTGTGCGCGGCCGTACAGTTGCCAAGACACAAGGTTCCGGGATCAACCGTAGGATGACCCTTGCCAATGGCAATCGCGACAGGATGCCCCTCTGGAAAATAGTCGAAGAGCGTCGGTCCGTAGCGCTTCAGAAACATCATGAGCGTTGATTGGCATGCCGAGCACGAATTCTGATCGAGCACTCGCACGTTCGGAAAATCGATGGCTACGTCGCGGGGTGGATCTTCGAATCGATCGGCGTAAGCCGCCCAGTCCGGTGGCGTAACCTGGATGCGCCCGAGATCGATTGTACCCAAGCCTTGCTCGGCACCCAGGCGCAAATGAGGAATTGCCTCGGCGCGGAGCCCCATCAGTGCACAGGCGACGGCATCCGTCGCATACGCGTCGACGCCCACCAAGACTGCACCCAAGCGCTTCGGCTTTCCCGCACTTGGGCCCAGCCCTTCCATCCCAACCACCGCATCGATGATCGAGAGGTGCGGAAGAAGGACGCGTGACATGTCGCAAATGGCTATGTCGAGCGGCTTTTCGCTCATACCCTCGACGGGCGCGAGCATGTGCAACGTCACCTTGCTCCGGCGCCACAGGCAGCCCTTCATGTTCTTTACCGCGAGCGTGACGCCCGTATGCATATGCGTCTTTGCGACCGGCACTGACACGATAAGGTCGTGCTCGAACACGTCAGCGCAGACCTTGATCTTATCGAGAGCCCGCCCGTCCGGCAGATACACGGTCACACTGGGACGCTCGTCTAAATCGAGGAGAGGGATCCCTCGAGCGCGCACCACTGCCGCGATGCCTGAGGCCTCGAGCGCCTCACGCGGTCCAACTCCGGCGATGGGGCTATCCCCAACGCTGACGTGGGCTCCTGCATCGCAAAATGCGTCCACCACGGCTGCGACGACCTCGGGCGAGGTATTGGTGCCGGTTCCCGCCGCAGCGACGCGACCAGCATTCGGCTTGACGAGGACACGCTTGCCCGCGGATGGCCGCAGATCGATCTGCGCAAGGGCGCGCCGCGCCGTCTGATACGCGTCGTGCCCAAAAGCCACATCGACGTTCGGTCGGTTAGGATCGTGCCCAAAGGGCGATGGTCGAGTGGTGGGCAGGTCCATGGGGTCTTTGACACGCGACCACCACGCGTGGCCAGCTAAGACGTATTACACCGCCTACTTGAGCTGGCAATCGGCTTTCGGCACGCAAAGGCCCTGCACGCAAGAATCGCTAAAACACTCGACATTGTCCGCACAGGTCTCGCCATTCTGCTTGAGCTTACGGCAGATTGACCCCGTGGCGTTGACGACGCAGGCATGCTCTTTCGCGCAAGCTTTGCCACGCTCGAACCGGCTGGTGCAAGGTTCGCCTTCCGTCGGCAACAGCTTACAGGAGCCGTCGACCGTCACGCCTCCCGCGCTCGCCGCGATGGAGGTGCCGGAACAGTACTCGTCGGCGGGACACATGTCGGGGGCGCTGAAATTGCACGCGGCCCCACTGCCCGCCTGAGCCACGCACGTTTGCGTGGCGCTGGCAAGCGAGACGGCCGTGACGGCGCAGTAAGCACCACTTTCGCACCAGCTACCAGCGGCGATAGCGCAAGCCGCACCCATCGGCTGACTAAACACACTCGCCAAAGCAACGCACGTGCGACCAGTGCCGGCGTCGGGGCCGCACAGCGCTCCGCCTTCGCATTCCACGCCGTTTGCAGCACAGGCTCCGCCCAACGGCACCTTGGGCGTGCATTCGCCCCCGAAGCACTTCATTCCGGCGCGACATTCCTTGTCATCGCGACAAACCTGTCCGGAGAGCTCCCGCGTGGTGCAGACGCCAGGGCACGTGCCGTCGTAGTGGCAATAAGCGTCGCCCTTGCACTCTTCATCGAACGCGCACTTTTCACCCATGGGCATCGCCCCGGAAAGCAGCTCTTCGCAGACTTCGATGTACTCATTGTCAAAGGCTTTGCATCCGAGCGCTTTGACTTTTTCCATGCACGCGTCGAGCTTCGAGAGATCGAAGCGCATGGTTCCGGCAGCGACTGCGGATTTGATGAGGGGCAGTGACGCCTGTTCTAACTTCTTCGTGAGCAACGAGGTGCAGTCGTTCGCGCCAAAGAACACCTCGACGTAGTGGGTTGAGCAGGCGGCGGCGGCTTCGCAGTAGCTCTTGGCGTAAAATCCAGGGATATCGTCGAGTGTGACGTTGTCTTTCGCGGGCGGCTGAAAATCTGAGCCGCAGCCGCCAACGATGCTGGCAAGCGAAGCCGCGAGCACCCCGACGATTACGGCGCTCGCATCATGTTTGGCTGGTCGCGGTCCGTTCAAGCTTTCGGCACACCGCTTTAGAATCGATTGGGTTCGGATCTGCATCGTTTGGCTCCTCTGAAAGCGGCAACCGCGTGGGTGCTCCAGTGTGCCGGAGAATGGGGCCAGACGTCGAGTACGACGGAAGCTAACCCGCACTCTGGACAACCGTCCGACGCTTCTTCGCCCCAAAACGTCTCCGCTCAGCCGCGCGCAAGCGTCGGAGAGCCCTCTAGAACGCCGAACGGTTTGAAATCCCTACTGCAAGCGCCGATCCTCTCGCTGCGCAGGGCGGCCTCGTCGCTACGCTCCTCAAAGTAGGCCAACTACTCCTGCGGTGCTCACTCCTCGGGCGCCCCGCTCGCTTCGGTTTCGGCGCTTTCGTTGCGTGAATCAAACCGTTCG
>JBLNFG010000255.1:0-2550 GCA_050263495.1 Myxococcales bacterium
GTGTCTACGGCGCTGCCATTCCAAATGTTCTTGATGTAGCCGCTCGCCGACGCGTTGAAATCAGCGGGCGCCTCGATTCCGTCCTGAGGCACCGACCACGCGAAGTAGACGCTAGGCGAGCCGACGAATCCTTTCATCAGTTCGGTGGTCACTCCCGCGGCGTACGGTTCGAAGACAACGTCGGTAGGCGCCGCCGTTCCAACTCGCTTCTTCAACTTGAACGTGATGCGTGGACGCCGCACCGCGCCGTCTAACACGGCCTCCACGCTCTTGACGTCGTAGCTGATGACAGCAGCGCCAGCAGGGACGTACTCCGCTGCCGCCACGTACGATGCGTGGGTATTGTTGCTGCATCCTGCCGCATTTGCGGTTGCCAAACAGCTCTTGGGATCGGGTTCCACGACGGGCACGTGTGTCGCTGTGATGTCCGCCGGACCATGGCAAGTCGCGCAGGCTCCATCCGCTCGTGGCCCTCCCGTGTGTGCGCAGGCCACCTTGATTCCGTGCGTCGTCTGGTTGATGCACTTGATGCCTGAGCCTACGAAGTCGACACCATCATGGCAGGAGCCGCAGGCTGCGATCGTCGGATTCGTCTGATACTGATTGAAAGCAGGCGTCTTGGCGTCGTCATTGTTATGGCACTTCACGCAATTACGGACGTCCTGAGGGTACGTCGCTGTAAGTTCGTGGAACTGATTGGCGGGGGCAATCTCCTTGCCGAAGTGGATGCGATGCACGAAAGCCGCTGAGTCCGCCCAAACATTGGCAGTGCCATCAGACTTCTTGCGCTCGGGGTTATGGCATACGTTGCAGAACGCGGCAGCAACACGACCGCCACTATGGAACACGTTGGCAGACGAGCCTTCCGCCTTGAACCCGCTATGGCAAGAATCGCAACCGGATTGGCTTGCAATCACGCGTGCGGGCAATGGCGTTGTGGTTCCGTCAGGTACGAAGTAGTAGTCTTGATTCGCGACATACAGTGTCTTTGGTGACGTCGTATTCACGAGGTCCGTCTGCCGCGAGGCTTGAATCCACACCATGTGCGTCGAAGCCAATTGGGCGGGATCGTACGCCACCGCGACGACGCCCGAACTTGTAGTGGTCGCGGTCGCAACCGACGGGAACGTGTAAGTGTAGTCGCCCGCGCCATAGCCGTTCTCGCTTAGGCTGCCCTGAGCTGGAGATCCCTGGGGATTGAATGCCGTTGGAGACAGCGCAGTGGTCTTGCCGCTCTTCGTATACACTCGGAGCGGCGTGACGGCGAGTGCGCTATTCGGATCGTTCGCGCTCACCTTCTTCTGCGTGTAATAGGCTAGCGCGAACCGCGGGTGAATTGCCGTGTTGAGCGAGTAGTTGCCAGCGATGTCAATCGGGAATCCCTTTTCGTCCTTGAGGGTGAAGCGCAGCGCGAGCGGCGTCGTTCCCGGTGGACTGATGGATACGACGGCAATCTTCAGACCTGTGCTGTTAGCTCCAGGTGGTGCCACGCTGCACAGGTACTTGGTGCTGGCTGGATCCACCTCCGTGGGGTCGAGGAGCGCATTCGCGTTTGCATCGATTCCGGTCTCGACGCGCAGGCCACCGATTGGACAGTTGGCGCCCTTCGGTTCGGCGCTGGTGTTGATGAGCGTTGTCGCTCCGCTCGGTCCCGTTGCTCCGCTCGGTCCCGCGATGCCCGTGGCGCCTGGTGCACCTGTCGCCCCCGTGAGCCCCGGGCTTCCCGTTGCGCCAACGGGCCCCGCTAGACCTTGTGGTCCCATCGCGCCAGTCGCGCCGATAGGCCCCGTAGCGCCATCCATACCGCTCGCACCGGTCTGACCTATCGCGCCGGTGACACCAGCGGGTCCAGTGGGTCCCATCGCGCCTGTTGCGCCCTTCTTTCCCTCGGTGCCGCCAACCTCGCCATCATCTTCGCTACAACCCACCACTGCGATGGCAAGAGCGAGGAGGCAGCTGGCTGATAGGACGCTTCGGTAACCACCGCGTGCATTGTCGTTTAGCGCCATGACTTGGCCCTCGAGCTGTTCGGTTGCGAGCACTACCTGTCATCTACAGAATACGACGATCGCGCGAACCCAATAATCGTCGTAAAGCCGCGGTCGTCTAGGTGGCTCTGCGGCTTTCTGCGCAGACCCCCCTGGTTAAGTACGCACACACATTAGCTCCGCCGCGTTCCCGCGACGCTTTCTCATCGAGTAGAATAGCTCGCGCCATCACATCGACGTCGCGATTCAGAATGTTCGCTCGAGCAGATGGGTGCATTCGCACATACGTTGCGATCCAAGGCCTTCTTTGGTTTGTCCGTCGCAATAACGTCGAACCTCCGCCCTTCGGGTTCGACCACGGGCACGTCGCGCTCAGGATGTCGGTAAGGGGTGACGCACGGATCGGAGGGTTCGTGGCGTCTTCGCCCCACTAGAACGCCGAACGGTTTGAAATCCCTACTACAAGCGCCGATCCTCTCGCTGCGCAGGGCGGCCTCGTCGCTACGCTCCTCAAAGTAGGCCAACTACTCCTGCGGTGCTCACTCCTCGGGCGCCCCGCTCG
>JBLNFG010000256.1:0-2992 GCA_050263495.1 Myxococcales bacterium
CCAACGGTGAACGAGGTAAAGACGGAGGTTGATCGCTACCTGCGCGAAGTGGCGCGCAATAGTACCAAGATCAAGTTCGAGTTCGCCGATCGGGTACTTTCACCAAAACTCGCTCGTGAGATGCGCGTGTCGCAAGACGGGAGCATTGTCCTATCTCGCGGTGAGGTGCGGCAGATGATCAATCTGAGCACAGAGCTCAAGAACGCGCGTACCACGTTGCGGAACTTGGATCAGGAGTTCCAGAAGAACCTGATGAAGCTCGCTCGAGATGCAAAGATCGCGTACCTTACGACTGGGCATCACGAGCTAAACGATCGGGCCCTTGGCGGTTCGGAGGTGGACCGAGAGCGAGGGGTCTCCGGGCTGCGCAAGCTGCTCGAAATGCAGAACTACCGCACGCTCGATCTAGGGATGCCCCAGGGCTTGGCTAGCGATATCCCCGCGGACGCTACCGTCGTGATGGTGCTCGGACCTGACGAACCGTTTGCTCCCGAAGAAATCGCCTCGCTCAAGCGCTATGTGGAACGAGGCGGGGCTCTGCTCTTGGCCCTCAATTCAGAGGCGCTCACCGAGCAGGCACACCCAGAATTAGCTGCCGCCAAGGGAGCAGTTCCAGGTACAAGCCCAGCCAGCACGGCTTCTACCCAGGGCGCCGACTCAACTCGAAATAAGCCCAACGAGCGGGCGGGCCAGGATGTGTCAGGCAACGGCGGCACTCCGCTCGGGGCCTTGCTCGCCCGTGGTGGATCGGGACCGAACCTCGACGCATTGGTGAGCTTGGTGGGGCTATCGCTCGATCCGACTACCCTGGCGAATGACAAGGGGGACTCCGTCTCCTTTGCTGGAAATAAGACGGATCGTACGCGGATCGTCACCAATCGGCTCGGTTCTCACGCTTCGGTTTCGACCCTTAGCCGACACTCTGCCTGGGTGGTGTTGTTTGGCGCTGGGTCGCTCAAGAAGCTGGATCCGAACGACAAGACCATCGACTTTGCCCTGCGTTCCACCACTTCGACGTTTGCGGACAAGAACGGAAACCTGGAGGCCGATCCGAACGAGCCGCGCGCCAGCTACGATCTTGCCGCTGCAGTGACTCGAAAGACGCCAAAGGGCGAACAACGATCCTTCGTGATTGCCGACGCGGATCTGTTCAGCGATTTGGTGCTGAAGAACGTCCCCACCAACCGCTTTCTGTTGTTGGACGCCGTGCGTTGGCTCGGTGGTGAAGAGAGCCTAACGGGTGAGGTGAACAGCGAGGAGGACGTCCGCATCGAGCACACGAAAGAAAAGGACGTCCTCTGGTTCTATGCCACGATTCTCGGCGTACCAATGCTCGTCTTGGGGTTGGGTCTCGCGTGGGCGCGACGATCGAAGGGTCAAGGAGGCAGCCGATGAAAGCCACCAAGGGATTGTTTCTGCATGTTGGTCTGTTCGTCGCGGCTTCGGCGACTGCACTCGTTACGGCATCCGCAAGTCGAGAGCCATCGGACGGTCGCCGCGTGGAGGCGGAACTCTGGCCCGGCCCAGCTGATGCTCTGTCCCGCATCAACTATGAGGCGGAAGGCCAGAAGACAACCATCTTGCCCGCGAAGGATAGTGTTGGGCGGTATGCTGTCGTTGAGGTGACCAAAGCGGCAAAGCCGCCGCTTGGCGTAGCTGGAGGTGGACCCGACGCGTCGGCGGTGGCCAAGCCGCCAGAGACCAAGCGGTTCATTTCAGTGGACGAGGCCGAGAAGCTCCTTGCCGCCATGGCCCCGGCGAAATCGTATCGAAGCCTCGGAAAGATCGAGCCATCTCGGCTCGTCGACTACGGATTGGACAAACCCGAGTCGAGGTTCAGCGTCGAAGTTGGTGGCAAAACGTACCGGCTCGAGGTGGGTGCGCTGACTCCCGGCAGTGGTGACTACTACGTGCGTGATCCGGACACGGGCCAAGTTCACACGTTTAGTGCGGAGCAGATTGGGAAATTGAAGTTCAGTGACAGCCGGCTGCTCGAGCACGATCTGCACGGCTTCAATACCGACGACGTGCGCGCTGTCGAAGTCCTCGCGGGCGGAAAGAAGCGCCGCGCCGTGCGCGTCGAGGGCAAGCCCAATGCGTGGGCCGATCCTGCTACGCCTACGGTCGCCGACGAAACGGTCGGTAACTGGCTCCTCAAGGTGCAACGCCTTCACCCGCAAAACTACGTCGAGAACCCCGTCGACTTACCTGCGAATGCCCTGGTCCGCGTCGAATACTACGACCAGAAGGGAAAGGTCGGGTACCTTGAGCTGTTTCGTGCCACGGGTGCCGAAAAGAAGTACTTGGCACGTTCCGAACGCACCCGTTGGTACGTGGATATTCCTCCCTCAGCCGCTGAACCCATCGAGCAGGACGTGAACACGATCGTCAAGTAGCGGGCTCGCCAGCAGCGGGTTTGTACGGCGCCGCAAATCGCGAGGAGCGCGCCCAAAAAGCCAATCGAGGGACGAAGGCCTGGTTCTTGCCTTCGTCCCGATGATTTCGTCCCTCTGGGAGCGAAACCTGCGGCTCACTAAAGTCGTGAAATGCTTCGAAGCGGACTGTTCTACTTAGAACCGTCGGAAGCCTTAGGGGGTCCCATTGGGCCGTTCGCAAGCCGACCACTCTCCAATTTGTTGCCGCCGTACGGATCGATGCTCGGTATTGCCGCGAAGGTCTTTTCGTACAAGGCTTTCATCTCCGCTAACTTCTCCGGCTCCTCGCGAGCGACGTTCTTTTCTTCGCCGGGATCCTTCGCCAAATTATACAGGAAGTAGGCGGCTCCTCGACCACGCACCGTCAGCTTGTAATCGCCGTGAATGATCGCGCGACGCTGGGGGTTGTTGGAGTCCTCGGTTAGCTCAACGACAATCGGCTCGCGATCGCTTGGCTTCTGTTGACCCGAGATCTCCGGAAGCATCGACTTACCCAGGAACTGCGGAAGCGGCGCTTGCCCGAGCAAATCCATGATGGTAGGGGCTAGATCGATGTG
>JBLNFG010000257.1:0-4458 GCA_050263495.1 Myxococcales bacterium
AAGCGCCGCGCATTGATCGGTCGGATTCGCCCCGACAATCAATTCGACGTCGTTTGGGGCAGCAACGAGGCAATTGCACCGCGACCCTGGCTCGGAGTCGAAGAGTCGAACTCCGATTGCCAGGGCCTGCTGCTCGACACGCTCGGCGGGGTACCGGACATGGTGGATCAGAAAGCGGAACTCGAACGTGAGATCGCGCAACACCTTCCCGTGTCGAGCCCGCGCCGTTCGCGTTCCGACTTTCCCCCGGCGCGATGACACCAACCAGGTCAAGCGGCAGCCGCGCAGAAGTCAGTCCCGCATAAGCTTCGTCTTGCGAGACACGTCCCGCGGAACGTGTGGACGCTTGACTTAGGCTAGGTGCGAATCGCTCAGATTACGCTTGGGTGCGTGCAGCGCCCGGTGCTGGGATTGATGACGAAACCATCGTTGCATTGGCAGGTGCCGCCCACCAGGCATTTGCCCCAGAGCGCGCTGATTTCGAGCCGATCATTGCAGGTTTGGTCCGCGCCGACCGTACATGCGGCTGGCTTCAAATCGATCGTGGTCGTGACGCCTGCCTCGGCCAACGCGAAGTCCCTTGCGACGCGATAGGCAGGTTGGGGGCGATTGCTGATGGAAGTCGTAGTGGGATCGCTCGTCCAGACAGGAATCGTCACTCGATACAGACCCGAGGGGGCCAACTGCCTGCGATAACAGTTGCACTCGGAGGTGGACGGTTCGACCGGGAACGTCACGCCAGCCCAATCGTAGTCTACGAATCCTCCCGGGGGCACGAGCTTGCTATCCGAGAAACAGGCACCGCAGTTGATGCATTGCGGCTTCGCCTCTGGGACACACTCCACCATGCAGTCCCCGGTGATGGGAAGGTGCGCCGAGTAGCCATCGTCGCAGCTCGTTACGTCGAACTCCAAGCGGCAGCCCTGCCAGAGCCACACGGGCGTTGTGCCGACGTTGGTGAATCGGAGTTTGGCGGCAAAGGGACCCTGACCGACTTCCGACACGCGGCACGCGTTGTCTGACCCGCCCGTTGCCGGGAAGACCGTATTGCTTTGCCCACCCAAGCCAGAGCCGCCGGTTGCAGGTTGCGCACCGCCCAAATTCATCGCGCCCCCCGTTGTTGAGCTGCCACCGGACTCGGTCGAAGCACCACCGCCCGAATTCATCGCGCCTCCCGTTGTTGGGCTACCGCCGGACTCGGTCGAAGCACCACCGCTCGAAGCCGTCGCGCCCCCCTTCACTGAGCTACTGCTGGACCCGGTCGAAGCGCCGCCCTGCGCCGAAGAATCACGGCCAATGTAGGCAGGATCCGTATTGCATCCGGGGAAACCGAACAGTGCGAAGTTAAGGGCAAGCAGTCCGTATGAAGTCTTCATGATATCGCTCCAGTCGTAATGGCGATTGCCACCTACGCAATGTCCACCCGATCGCCTGCTAGTCTGAAAATCGTGCGACGCCAAATCCGCACGTGCTACGCACTCGCGCGGACAATGGCGACTGTGGGAATCGGGTCAGGAACCCCTCGGCTTGCTGTCGGGCTTCAGCAGTGCGACCGAGTTGACACAGCGCCAAGATGCGAGAATAGGTGGACTCCTCTTCGAGGGGGCTCGATTGCCCCTGGGGGAGGCCTTGATCGATGGCACCAAGGGCCGCTTTGCCATCGCCCTCCCGAATGGCCGCGCGCGCCTGTCGCAACGCGACGATTTGATGGGTCAAGTCGGTGCCGAGGCGGACACTTGCGTCGTTGGCAGGTGGATCTTCGACCGCTACCGTCGTCGGTTGCGGTCGAGGTGGTTGTACTCCCGTCAGACTCGGGGACGAAGCCGGCGATCCCCCGTTGCGTTCCTCAGCTGGCCTCGCGCCTTCGAGTGAAGTGAGGCGGACTTCCTCCGTTGGAGCGGCTGATTCGGACGCTTCAAGCTCGACTGAGTCGGGTGCCAAAAGCTCGGCAGGTTTGGGCAGTGTTTCAATCGCGTTCGGCGTAGTGCGCGGCGCATTGACGCGCGCAGCGGCGTGACTGGGTGAGCCTCGGGAATCGTCGCGATGAACCAGTCCCAGTCTGGGAGCGCCCACGAATCCGGCGCCCGCCGCCATCACTATCGCCGCAACGCTCACGACTTTGCCCGTCACCGAACCCCAAGTGAAAAAGCTTGCGGACCAGGTCGAACGTGCCGCTTCTGCCGCAGCACTACCGGCGTGGACGAACGCTCCGGCGGCCAGACCCGCACCGAGCCGCCGCGCAAGCTTGCCTCGAATCCGTTCCCGATCCGAAGCGGTAAGACCATCCCCGAGTCGACCTGACACGACGATATCTTGTGCCTCTCGAGTCAGTCGGGTCATCGCAGCCTCCATTCGTCACGCGCACGGTAGCGTTGAACGGCTTCGTTGAATTCCTTACGCGCCACTCTGAGTCGCGATTGTATCGTGTTCGGGTTGCACCCAAGTACCTTCGAAATCTCTGCAACGGGCATCTCTTCCACCTCGGCCAACACGAACACCTCACGACGTTCTTCGGGAAGTTCGAGCAAGAGCGCGTGCAAGATCCGCGCAGCGTCGGTCAATTCGGCGACGGCACCGGGGTTGCAGCGGGACGAAGCGGGCACGAGCTCCGGATCCACGATCGCGCTCGTGCTCCGTTGGTGCGGATCCTTGCGGCGAAGCCCTCGCAGGTGATTTCGAACGATGCGGACCAAGATGCTAAATAGCCAGGCTCGAAGGGCCTCGCGGCTCTGGATCGATTCGAGTCGCCGATGGGCGACCACGAATACCTCTTGAACGATGTCATCGAGCGCGCCCTCGGCCACCCCCAATCGTCGTGCGTTGCGCCACACCAGATCCGCGTATTGCTCGTAGACCGCCTCGAACGAGACCGTCGACGCCTGCAACGGGCCAGGTGTCTCGGGCACGCCAGCCGGAGCGGGCAGAGCTGGTTGCGACATGCTGATTGGGCCATGTCCGAGAGTTCGGGGCTGCGTCACAGAAAATGAACTTCCGCTCCAATTCCGGCACGCAGGCTGACCCAGTTCGGCTGGTGCAGGCCGCCGAGGCCATCGATGACGAACACTGGCCGGTCCAGCGGGAATGCCAACTCGACCGCGGCGCGAAACGCGAGCCAGTGAGTCAACGCCCCGGTGACGAGAGAACCAGCCGCAGGGGCAAACCCTCGGCGCTTGGCTTCGCCTGGCTCGGCAACGAAGTCATTGGCTCGTGCCGTGAGCACCCGATACTCGAGCCCCGCGCAGGGGTATAGGTCGAACCAGCCACGCCCGTAGGCACGAACGCAGCCGCGAATACCCCCCGCCAACATTTCGAAGCTCGCTCCTGCCCCCGGATTCGGGGCTTGGTTCCACGACTTGGCTTGCGGCATCCACCAGCCCAGGTTGCCTTCGACGCGCAAACCCTCGCTTTCCCAGCCGAGGGAACCACCGAAGGCCTCCGTCGCGCTGGGAAGAGATCCCACATCCAATTCCGCCAACCCCGCAGCATAGCCAAAATCCCGAGAAGGGGTCGCTCGGTGATCCTGCCGAGGTTGGGGGCTCGACGTAGTCTGCTGTGGCGCAGCACTGCTCACGGCTTCTTTTGGTCGGTTCGACGCGGGAACGTTGGTGTGCGCAGCACTGCTCACGGCTTCTTTTGGTCGGCTCGGCGCGGGAACGTTGGTGTGCGCAGCACGCGGGGCAATGGGAGTGCTCGAAGCGACTTCGGTCGAATCACCCGCGCGCGTTGCATCGGCGCCCGAATCACCCGCGCGCGTTGCATCGGCGTTGGAAGCCGGATCCATTGCCTTTGGCCGTTGTGCCTGCGTGCGTCGAGCCATCCCTTCCGGATCGATCATCGTGGCAATGATGAGACTAACGGCACTAACCAACTCACTGCAGGTATCGGCCTCGAGCTGACGGCTGCTACGGCCCACCACGATCGACACAGTGAATCGTTGCTCGGCCAGCTGAGCCATCGTCACGCGCGCACGAAGCGGTACCGCTTGCACCTCGCTACCGGCAATGTCCCGACGCAACTCGCGTTCGAAGGCCGAGCGCGGCGGACAGGTACCCGGCGCCTCCCATTCCAATCTGAGCGCCGACAACGGATCGGCAGCGAAGGACGTGCGCGCCAGCAAGAAGAACGTGCCGGCCATCGCTACTCGTCCGCAAAATCGTAGCGCGCTCATGATGACAGGTGCTTCGCGCGCGGCCGCCCAACGTCAGTACCGCTTGTCGTTCGGTGGGACATGCGGCGCCATCATTGACGAAATCGCGTGACTTATCAACCGAGTTCCATCGCTCCCAGGAATCCACTCAAAGGCATCGGACGCAGGCTCGCAGACCATTGCACGCCCTCGCCGTTGCGCATTGTTTCCTGCGGGTCAGGATAACCGGCGTGCCTCGTGGCGGTTGCTACCCATCAATGCACACGAATATCCCCGCTCCCGTCGCTGGAGCGCCGCGCGAGCGCCCATCA
>JBLNFG010000258.1:0-16587 GCA_050263495.1 Myxococcales bacterium
TGGATCCGGTACTCGCCGCTCTGTAGCAGCGCCGGCGAGGTCAACGGGGTCGAACCGATCCCCGTGCCGTTCGCCGTGATAAGAACGTCTGGCACCGGGCATTCGACGTAGACGGTTCCCTTAGGGACGGGCAGCGGCTGCAGAACGAGCTCCACCGCCTTCTCCTTGGCACTGGTAACTTCCACCTCGAGCGTGGTTGGGCTGTATCCAGCGAGGGAAACGACGAGAATGTGCCGTCCTGCTGCCGCTCGGATCTTCTTTGCCAAGGGAGCGGCACCCAATTCAACTCCGTCGAGACTCACTGCGGCGCCGGGCGGTGTGACTTGCACTTTGAGAGATCCAATGCGCTCGCGCTGTTTGCGTAGAGCGATCTCTGCTTCAACGCGGTTCTCGTTCGGGATGCGATTCCGTCCCGTCGCCAAGTACCGCTCCAATGCGTCCACGGCCTCTACCGGCTTATCCAGGGTGATGTAGGCCTTGCCCAAGGCGAGCAATACCGCTGGTTCGGGTGAAAGATCGTAGGCCGCCTTGAGTTCGCAGATCGCCCCAGAATAGTCCCCGCTGTCGCGCAATCCGACGGCCGTTTCCCAATGGTGCGCCGCGTCTGCCTTGTTATCTGCGCGAGCGTTGCGCGCGGACGAGACGACTGCCAAGGATGCCACGCAGACGATAAGCATTCCTGATGAGCGGTGGGTCATCGTTGTTCGGTGCGGGGCAAAGCACCTTTCGTGCCGCCGGTGTAAGGATTGTCTCCCCAATGGTCTGACCTCAGTACCTTGGAATTATCCTTGGCAGTTCCTGATGAATCACGCGACGACTCGACCGGCTCAGCCTTTCCATGACCGCCGCCCTGTCCATGCGACGTCCGCGTGGACACCTCCGCTTTCTTGACTGGTGCGGGTAAGGACGCGGCCAATGGTCCGTGGTTGGATACTGTCGATGGTCGTGGTCCGGGGAGCCTTGGTGTTCGGTCGCCAATAGGCGCCCCGTCCTGGGCGCTGGATTGGGCTGGCTCGTCGTGGTTCCGAACATCGTGGACGTCCGAATCGGCAAGATTTGGAACGTCGTGATCACCCGAATCGTCGCTGGATGATGCGCGCACAGATTCACCGCGCTCGGCCGAGCCCAACGAGGATGTCGCGGCGCGGTTCATCCTCGGCTCTGCAACCGTGGGGCTGTTCGAACTCGATCCATGCTCGAAAAATCGCCACGAAGCGACCGCAACCAAGGTTCCGAGGAATGCGACGGCCGCCGTGAACTCGATGGCCCGCGAACGGGTGGCCCTAGCTCCCTGAACTGGAACACGCGATTCGGTCCCGACGGGCTCTAGACTATGACTCGGCCGAGCACGCTCGGGTTCGTCAGGTGGTTCTTCAATCGGGGGTTGCGTGGCGCCGTCGTCAGCTGCAGAAGCCCCTGGCAGGCGCACGGCCGCTAGGAGTGCCTGTTCCAGTGCCTGTACGGAGGGGATTCGATCCTCAGGGTTTTTCGCCAGCGCCCGCTCGACGACTGCACAGAGCTGTGCCGACAAATCGGGCCGATGTTGCGATAACGGGATCGGTTCATACTTTTGGCGGTGCACTGCGATCTGAACGTCGTCGGCACCCAGGTGCGGCAGTTTGTTGGAGAGCGCTTGGTAAAGAATGACGCCCAAGGCGTAGACGTCCGTGCGCGCGTCGACTCCAGCATCGCCGCGCGCTTGCTCCGGAGACATGTACTTCAACGTGCCCAACTGACAGCCGGGACGGGTCTCGTCACCGAAGTCGGCGTATTCGCCCTTTAGCTTCGCGATGCCGAAGTCCAAAACCTTGACCAGTTCCGTACCATCGGCGCGTTTACAGACGAATAGGTTCCCAGGTTTTAGGTCGCGATGCACAATCCCCGCGGCGTGGGCAACCGCCAGCCCTCGGCACGCCTGCACCACCAGATCGGTCGCGCGTTGAGAATCGAGAAAGGGCACCGTCTTGAGCACCTTGGTCAGGGATCCCCCGTCCAGCAGCTCCATCACCAAATAGGGCGTGCCGTCCTCTGCCCGGTCGAAATCAGTGACCGCAAGGATATTCTCATGCAAGAGCCTGCCGGCGGCTCGCGCCTCTAGCTCGAAGCGCCTCACGATCTCTGGGTTGGTCGTGAGTTCCGGCGCGATACGCTTCAGCGCCATCATGCGCCCAATTCGGATATTCTCTACCTCGTACACGCGTCCCATGCCGCCTCTGCCGATCAAGCGAACGACGCGATACTTTCCGGATACTACTCTCCCGAGCCAATCATCAGGCTCGGGTTGCTGGGAGGGGCGGATCGGAACCTCGGTCATGGCGTGTTCTAGTCCGGCTTCTTCCGCGGGTTTGGTTTTGGCGGCGGGGCAGACGGCTGTCGAAGTGCGTCTAGGTCAAAACCTTGAGCGGCCATGAGGCGATAGGCGCGTTGACGTGAGATCCCAGCATCATTGGACGCGCGGGCGACATTGCCGCGATGGGTACGCAGTGCGAGCAGCAACTTGGCCAGATCGCGATCATTCCGCTCTTCCTCATCGAGTGCTTGCTCTTCCTCCGCGCCTGGCTTGGGAGTCTCTTCGAGGTACCGAGGGGGGAGGTGCTCGCGCCGAAGCATCGCGGCTCGACCATGTACGGCGACCAAACGCTGTACGAGCAGATCGAGTTCGCGCACGTTGAAGGGCCAATCATACAGACACAAACGCTCGATCAAGCGGGCATCTACGGCTGGCGGCGACGGTGAAGCGTACTTGTGCAAGAGCCGGACGAAGAGATACGGGATCTCCACGACGCGCATGCGCAGCGGTGGCAGCTGAATGGTCACTCCCTCCAAGCGTGCACACAGATCGGCGCGAAACCGCTTGCTCCGCGCGGCACCCACCAGCGGTTCCTGAGATGCAGCGACGATCCGGACGTCTACTGGCACTGGTACCTGTTCGCCAAGGGGAAGAATCTCCTTCTGCTCGAGCACTCGAAGTAGCTTGGCCTGCAAGACCAAAGGCAAGTCGACAATCTCGTCGAGCAAGAGCGTTCCGCCCTCAGCCCCGCGAAAATGGCCCAAGCTCGCACGGTCAGCGCCAGTGAAGGCGCCCTTTCGGTACCCAAACAGTTCGGCTTCGGCCAGCCCCTCAGGAAGGGCGGCACAGTTAACTGCACGCATCGGGCCACTGCGGCCACTCCAGGCGTGAAGTGCCCTGGCAACGCACTCCTTCCCTGTACCGGTCTCGCCCTCGACCAGGACTGGAAGCTTCATCACCGCCGCTTGGCGCACCTGCTCAAAGGTGGCTTTCGTGACCGGCCCCACGAAAATGCCCAACCCGGCATCGGCAAACCAATCTTGCTCCTCGAGCGTCCGTTGCTCTACCAGATCGACCACCCCGACCCATTGCCCGAGCTTCACCACGTCACCAGGGGAAAGTGCCGCCTCCCCCTGCAAACGAATTCCGTTCAGGAACACGCCATTGGAGCTTCCGAGATCGCGTAGAACGATCCGAGGTCCGTCGAAACGCACTTCCGCGTGCTTTCGGGAGACTTCATCCCCCGTGAGCCTAAGCTGGCAATCTTCGCTACGCCCCAACACAGTGATGGGTGGTTTCAGTGGACCCCAAAGCCCACTGGTCGAGGGAAACACCCAGCGGATCGCCCAGCCGCGTTGTTCGGCGGCGGAGAGTCTGGACGGATCTGAAAGACGAGTGATCGTGGTAGGCGAATTGCAGTCCATGCGACAGCGCCCTGTGACCTTCGCAGGAACGGAGCCAGAGTGGCAAGCAACTTTTGTTCGGTTTTCGCTCGCCTCCAAGGGCTCGATCGTGGTCAGCGCGAACACGCCCCAGACTGGGCGCCCACCACTGCCCGAGAGAGCCAACGAAGGGGCCCATAGATAGTCATTTCGAATGGCTCGATCACAACTCGAACACGGTGCCCAAGACTGTGACTGTATGCGGCCTCGGTGTTTGAACAAGAAGTTAGATGTGCGACGCAGCGTCTACGAAAGATTTCAGTAATTCTGCGCCTCTTGGACTTCCATTGGTCGCCCGAGAATCAGTCCTGGACCTAGAACCCTGCATTTGCGCTACTACGCTGGCCCCAAGCTGAAATCCGAGAAACTAACTGGGCCGCGGCAGCTGCCATCGCGTCGAGTGATTCGTCTTCCTGCTCTTCGGTTGGGCCGTATTGCGGCCAACGTACAGGGAAGGGGCGCGATCAAATCCGCATCATCCTGCTTGCGCCAAAGATAACCTAGCGGCGCGCACCTCGTCGTAGCTGTTGATGAGTAACGCAAACGCTGCGTGGGACATCGGACGGCCTCGGCGGCACTGGTGGGTACCTGCTCTCGCTCACTTCCCAGTGTTACCAACCTGTCTGCCAGGTCCTCGGCGCGATGCGGTTCTTCAGCACATTGGATAATGCGAAGAGGTCGAACGCGATGTTCTTGCTCCCCTGGTTCCCTTGAGCTCAGCATGCCTTCGCGTCAGTGATGCCACGCAGGATCAGGGTCCGTACCTCTTTGCAACCAAGAGCTCCTCCAAACAGTCACGATCGCCTCGATACTCAGGATCAGATTAAGAGACTCGCTCAGCGCCAGGCTGCGGCTCTCGAATGAGAGCTGGCCGAACACTTCGCAAAGCGGGGTGATGGTTCCGCTGAATCCGCGCTCCGGTGCAGGCGGCCCGATCGAGATGGACGCCCCAATGCGACCGCCTTCGTAATGGCGAAAATGACCAACTTCCGAGGTACTTCCCAACCCTGCGCTGGGCACCGCGCGACTTCCAGCTGTCGCCCCTCCCCCGATTCGCCCCCCGCCCCCCACTCGCAGCCCCAACCCGACCGCAATCCAGCCAGCCATCCAACGCCAAAGGGTTGCCATTGGCCGCAGGTGTCGGCAGCATGGCTGGACCTAACATGTCGAAACGCACGAAAGTTCTTGGGTTGGTTCTCGCTGGCGGCGAGGGCAAGAGGTTGGCACCGCTGACGCGTGACCGTGCGAAGCCTGCCGTACCGTTTGGAGCCAACTATCGTTTGATCGATTTCGTGCTGAGCAACCTCGTCAACGCTGGTTGCATGCGCATTGCCGTGCTCACCCAGTACAAGAGTCACAGTCTCGATCGGCACGTTGCGCAGACGTGGCGGATGTCACCCATATTCAACAATTACGTGATGAGCGTTCCGGCACAGATGCGCATTGGTAAGCGTTGGTTTGAAGGTTCCGCAGATGCGATCTACCAGAACCTCAATCTCATCTTGGATGAGAGACCCGACTACATTTATGTCTTCGGCGCGGATCATATCTACCGAATGGACCCCGCCCAGATGCTTCGACAGCACATCGAAAGCGGAGCGGGCGTAACGGTAGCGGGGATTCGGGTGCCTCGATCAGAAGCGTTTCGATACGGCGTTCTTGAAGCTGGCCCTGGCAACCGTATTGTCCGCTTTCAAGAGAAGCCACAAGACGCGAACGGGTTACAGGACAACCCTGAAGAGGTCTTCGCGTCCATGGGCAACTATGTGTTCACGACCAAGACGCTCGTCGATGCGGTAAAGGCGGATGCCGACTGCGCAACGAGTAGGCACGACATGGGCGGCGACATCGTGACCGCGTTGGTGGATAAGAAGGACGCCTACGTGTACGACTTTGCCAATAACGTCGTTCCGGGAACCACGGAGCGGGACAAGGGTTACTGGCGTGACGTGGGCACGATGGATAGCTACTACGACGCCAACCTTGACCTCGTGAGCGTCCATCCAATCTTCAACCTGTACAATGACCAGTGGCCGATCCATACCTGGTACCCGTCGCTACCGCCGGCAAAGTTCGTCTTCGACGAAGATGGCAGACGCGGGCACGCCGTTGATTCACTCGTGAGCGCCGGGGCCATTGTGGCGGGCGGCACTGTCCGCGGCTCGGTGATATCGCCCGGAACCACCATTCATTCGGGGGCGCTCGTGGAAGGCTGCGTGTTGCTGGACGGCGTAGATATTGGTCGTGGCGCCATCGTAAGGAAAGCCATCATCGACAAGAATGTGGTAGTTCCCCCGGAATGCCACATTGGAGTGGACATCGCCGACGATCGAGCCCGAGGTTTTACGATTTCGGAGAATGGGGTAGTCGTGATCGGGAAAGGCGACCCGGTGAATATCGAAGGGCTGCGTCATTGAACGCGTTCAGACGCGAAGGGATGACCGCCAAATCACTGGGCAAGAGATGACTTCCAAGCAGATCATCGTCAATCGCAAGATATCAGTCGGAATCGTCACGCGCGAGTACCCGCCCGAAGTCTACGGCGGCGCAGGCGTACACGTTGAGAATTTGGTTCGATTCCTGCGGGAGCACGTGGATGCAAAGGTGCATTGCTTTGGCAAGCATCGAGACGCGCCCGAGGTAGCCGGTTCCTACACACACTGGAGTGCGCTCGACGGCAAAGCGCAGCACTTGGCGGCTTTGCGTACGCTGTCGGTCAACCTCAGCATCTCTTCGCGATTGAACGAGGTCGAACTCGTTCACAGTCACACCTGGTATGCCAACATGGCGGGCCATTTTGCCCACCTGCTTTATGGCATTCCACACGTAATGACGTCGCACAGTTTGGAGCCGCTGCGCCCCTGGAAGGCAGAGCAATTGGGGGGTGGGTATGCGCTGTCTTCGTTCTGTGAACGCACCTCGATTGAGCACGCTGATGCCGTCATCGCCGTATCTACGGCAATGAAGAACGACATCGTGACGAGCTACGAGTCCGTGAATCCCGAAAAGGTGCACGTCATCTATAACGGGATTGACCCGGACGAGATCCGGCCCGATCCAGCGACGAACCACATCGAGGAGTGTGGCATCGACCCGAACCTACCCTATGTGGTGTTCGTGGGCCGCATCACGCGGCAAAAGGGCATCGTGCATCTGCTCGAAGCTGCCCGCCATTTCGTGCCGAACACCCAACTCGTGCTCTGTGCAGGTGAACCCGATACCCCCGAGCTTGGACGCGAGGTTGAGTTGCTCGTCGACGAACTGCGAGCGACGCGCGGCCACGTCATTTGGCTGGCAAGAATGCTCACTCGCGGGGAATTGTCTCAGGTGTTGTCGCACGCGCGCGTGTTCGTATGCCCGAGCGTCTATGAGCCATTCGGGATCGTCAATCTCGAAGCGATGTCGTGCGGCGTCGCCGTGGTTGCGTCACACGTGGGTGGGATCCCCGAGATAGTAGTGCCGCACCAAACAGGAACCCTGGTACCGTTCGAAAGCGATGGCAGCCCGTTCGGTACCCCGAAGTACCGAGAGACCTACGCGCGTGATCTAGCCAGCGCCGTCAATGAGTTGCTGGAAGACGAGGAGCTTGCCTTGCGATACGGTCGCAACGGGCGGCAACGGGTGATTGACACCTTCAGCTGGGCGGCGATTGCCGAGAAGACGGCTCAGCTGTATGCGCAACTGCTTGGCCGATGAAGAGAGCGCACGCCATGACGCAGAGTGAGTTCCCATTTGCCGAGGCTGCGGCGATCATTCGATCAACGCTGGACCATTCGGAGCCGGTCGTTGGAATGCCCATGCCCGGCGGGGCTTCGACACGGAAATTTGCTCGATTCCAATTCAATTCCGCCAAGTCGCTCGTAGCCATCTACGTGCCTGACGCGCACCAGTCGGACGAGATAGACAAGTCGAGCGGCAAGAGTTCGCGTTGGCCTTTCCTGGAAATTCGAGATCTGTTGGAGAGCCGTGGGATCCGCGTGCCGAAGATCCTTTGCGAAGCATGCGATCGCGGCCTCTTGCTCGTCGAAGATCTGGGAGATGTCACGTTAGCAGTGGCACTCGAACGAGCACCAGAGCTGCGCGAGCCCCTGTATCAGCGGGCGGTGCAAGATCTTGCGCACGCCCAATTGGCACTGGCAAAGCTGCCGCACGGCTGCGTGGTTCAAACCAGAGCATTCGACGCCGATCTGCTGCGGTGGGAAATCGATCACTTCCGTGAATGGGCGCTCGAAGCACGCGGCTTTCCGTTGACGACCACTGAGCTCCGCGTCTTCGACAACGCGGCGGACTGGCTCGCGAAGACGATCGCGTCGTGGCCCCGCCAATTTGTTCACCGCGACTATCAGAGCCGCAACCTGATGGTGCGTCGCGATGCGAGTGGACAGCTCTCAATCACCTGGATCGACTTTCAAGACGCGTTACTGGGCCCTCGCGTGTACGACCTGGTCGCTCTTCTGGGCGACAGCTATCAGACGTTCGAGCCGGAATTCATCGAGCGTCGCCTTGACGAATATGCAGCAGTAATGGGCCTCGACACCGACGGTCGAGCGCAGCTCAGACGCGAGTTCGATTTGGTGACGGTTCAACGAAAGCTGAAGGACGCGGGTCGGTTCGTCTTCATCGATCGGGTGAAAGGCAATCCTAACTTCCTTTGCTTCGTCGAACCCACGATCGATAAGGTCATGGCGGCGCTCACACGCTTACGCGACGAACCGGTGCTCGTCGAACTCGAAAACCTGTTGCGCACTCGACTGCGCTAGAGTTTCGGCTCTAGACGTGAGAGTGCGGGCTCCGCCCATGCGCCCGCAGCGCGAAAGCGCGAGGACGCATCGGGGGGGAGCAAGCATCCGCGAGCAAGCGAGCGGATGCGGTGGGGGGCAGGATACAATTCACTTCACGGATCGCTTCCCTAGCTGGAGCACCTCCAAGCGCACGTCGGCGACCCCCACGCGCAACAGGTCGAGGCGGCGAGCGGCTTCCCATGAGAGGTCGGCAATTCGCCGTCTATTGCCGAACGGACCGCGATCCGTCACCAACACGATGACGTCAGCGCCGTTGGATATTCTCGTTACTCGGACGACGCTCCCGAAGGGAAGCGTTCGATGCGCCATCGTTGGCTGAGCGGGATCGTAGACGCGGCCGCTTGCCGTCTTATTACCTGCCAGGGAATTCGAGTAATAGGTAGCTTGCCCCACTTGCTTCGAGAGCGAGCGCGCATGGGCGAAGCGGTCGCGAAGTTCGGCGAATGGCTCCGCAGAACTCTCGATGTCGTCCCAATTGCGCGGCTCCCCATCGGATGGACTAGTTGCGGCGTTCCCTGGAGGAGCGAGCGGAGGCGGACCGGCCTTGTCAGCCGAGGCGCATCCGAGCACCACGACGGCGACGAGGCTGGTCAAAAGCGTGGGGCGATGCGCGATTTCGCTCTGCTTTGAGATCATCTGGGCTGGACCGCCTTCGGTTCGGTTGCGCCCCATTTCATGGGCTCTGCGCTAGTTTTGCGTCAACCGCCACAACCGATTGAATCAATCACAGCTACCCATGCTAGGGTTGATAGAACCTTCAAGCAAGCTGGCAAGCATTGGCCAACAGGCCTCATGATCATCGAAGTTAATCCAGAGACCCCTGAACCGCGTAAAATTCGGCGTGCAGTGGACGCGCTCGAAGCGGGGGACGTCATCGCCTACCCAACAGACACGGTTTACGGTCTTGGCTGCGATCTGATGAACAAGAAGGCGCTCGAGCGCCTCTATCAGATGAAGGGAATGCCGAAGACTCGGCCACTAGCGTTCCTGTGCCGCGACTTGGCTGACGTGTCGCGCTTTGCGGTGATGCACGATCACGTGTTTCGCACCTTGCGCGCGTACCTACCCGGCCCCTACACGTTTATCGTCGAAGCCACGCGCGAGGTTCCGCGCGTCGCACAAACGCCACGCAAGACGGTCGGCATTCGCGTTTCGAAGCATCCGGTTGCGCAGGCGCTGCTCTCCGAGTTGGGGCGTCCCATTCTGACGACGACTGCCTGCCGCCCCGGGGAGGAACCGTTCGTTGATCCGCGGGATATCAGCGACGAGTTCCACGGTTTGGCGTTGGTCCTCGACGGCGGACAGATCGGCAAGCTCGTGTCCAGCATCGTGGACTTGACGGGTGATGCGCCGAAGGTTCTGCGCGAAGGAGCCGGAGACGTTCAACCGTTTCTATAGCCGTATGGCTATCGATAGCTCTCCTGTTCGCGCCGACCCTGTCTTGTGCGGAGAGCAAATGCCAAGACAGGCAACGGACCCCTTCGCTGGAATTTCCGCAACCTGATTCGCGCTCCGCAACCTGCGCACCGCGTCCCGGCAAAGTGAGATTCCGCACACAACACCGTTGCCTCGCGCCCTCAGAGCACGTGCTCAGTCCGTCACACTTTTCGCGTAACGGCGACCAGTCGCGCATAGTATGCGCGGCGCTAATTCAGTGTGCTGCTTCGATTGCCAACCTGAGACGCGGCGACTAGAGAACACCGTGAGAGCGCCCGACGCGCCCCAACTGTTGTCGCCATGACCTACGTTGTTACCAGCAACTGCAACGGCTGTCGTTTCACTGATTGCGTGAGCGTGTGTCCAGCGGATTGCTTTCACGGTGATGGTGAGATGGTCTACATCGATCCCGATGAATGCCTCGACTGCGGCAACTGCGCTGGCGAATGCCCAGTGGACGCCATCTTCCCGTTGGCGGAGCTGCCTGAGGAGTTCAAGGAGTGGGCTGCCATCAATGCTGACCGGAGCTTGCGCTTGCCCGTGCTGCGGGAGCCTGAGGATCCACCCCCAGGCTGGCTTGAGCGGAAGAAGAAACTCGGATACTGAGTGAGACCGAGACCCCGATAACGGGGTTTAAGTTGGCGTTGAGGGGTGCAGGCGGGCCAGAAACTCATTGGGAGAGCCCGCTGCGTGCATCTTGCCCGAGCGGAACCTTGGTCGAATCGCCTCGGCTCACCTCCTTTCAGCGTCCAGGACGCTGCGAGGACCCCGCGCAGCAAAACCTCGGTCGAATCGCGCCGGAGGGCCGTCCCAACCTATCCGATCCCCAGACATCGATGGCGCCGGTTGAGGCGATCACCCTTGGCGATCGCGCCAAATCCGAGTAGAGGGGAGGTCGCGCTGAGCGGCCGCCGTGAGCAGGGCCGCGCGCTAGCCGGAGATATCCTATGTCCGCTCTCACTGAATCTGCCGCCTGGAAAGCTCTCGCTACCCATTACGCGGCAACCCGTGGCCTCAAGATGCGTGATCTGTTCGAGGCTGATTCGGGCCGGTTTCGTGAGCTTTCGCTCACTTTCGACGACTTACTGTTCGACTTCTCGAAGAATCGAGTCACGGGCGAGACGATCGACCTGCTCGTCGCACTCGCGGAACAGTGTCAGCTCCCTTCGTACATCAATCGACTCTTCGCGGGCGAGAAGCTCAATTTCACCGAGAATCGGTCGGTGTTGCACGTCGCGCTGCGAAACCGCAAGAACACGCCCATCGTCGTCGACGGTGAGAATGTCATGCCCAAGGTCAACGCGGTACTCGCGAAGATGCGCGACTTTACCGAGAGCGTTCGGCACGGCAACTGGAAGGGCTACACCGGTAAGGAGATCCATCACATTGTGAACGTGGGGATCGGCGGTAGTGACCTCGGTCCGGTGATGGCCACGGAAGCCCTACGTCCGTACTGGAAGCAGGGACTCGGCGTCCAATTCGTCTCCAACGTCGACGGGACGGACATTGCAGAGAAGCTGCGGCGCGTCGATCCCGAAACCACGTTGTTCTTGGTCGCGTCGAAGACGTTCACCACACAGGAAACCATGACCAACGCCCGCACGGCGCGAGCGTGGTTGGTAGAGAAGCTGGGGGCGCAATCGGCAGTTCGGAATCACTTCGTTGCACTGTCCACGAATGGGAAAGCCGTTGCGGAGTTCGGCATCGATCCGAACAACATGTTCGAGTTCTGGGACTGGGTCGGCGGACGCTACTCACTGTGGAGCGCCATCGGCCTCTCGATTGCGTGCGTCATCGGCATGGACAAGTTCGAGGAGCTGCTCACCGGCGCACACGACATCGACGAGCACTTCCGCACCGCGCCACTGCGCGAGAACATCCCCGTCATTATGGCTCTGCTCGGGATCTGGTACGCGAATTTCTACGGTGCCAGGAGTCACGCGATTCTCCCCTACGATCAGTACCTGCACCGCTTCCCCGCGTACCTGCAACAAGCCGACATGGAGAGCAACGGGAAGAGCGTTGATCGGAATGGCAACAAAATCGTCGATTACACGACGGGCCCCATTCTATGGGGTGAACCGGGCACCAACGGTCAACATGCCTTCTATCAGTTGATCCATCAGGGCACTGAATTGGTTCCTGCCGACTTCTTGATGCCGGTACAAACCCAGAATCCGATCGGGGATCACCACACGCTGCTGGCGTCGAACTGTTTCGCGCAGACCGAGGCGCTCATGCGCGGCAAGACAGCGGAAGAGGCACGCGCCGAACTCATGCGCTCGGGCATCGCCGCTGCACGCGTCGAGCAGCTGGTTCCGCACAAGGTATTCGAGGGGAATCGCCCGACCAACACCCTCTTATTCGGCCGACTCACACCTCGCACGCTTGGGCGTCTGATCGCCTTGTACGAGCACAAGATCTTCGTCCAAGGAATGATCTGGAACATCAATAGCTACGACCAGTGGGGCGTTGAGCTGGGCAAGCAACTCGCCAACGCGATCCTGCCCGAGCTGAACGCAGCCGGTGCCGTCTCGAGTCATGACAGCTCGACCAACGCGCTCATCAACTACTTCAAATCGCGACGCAACGGCTAGCGTCGCCGCTGCCTCACCAGTGGTCAGTGCACCGCGCTGACCACTGGACGTACCCGACGCAATAGGCCCCAAGCGCATCGGGTCGGGCGCCGTTGCCGGGCATTTTTTGTTGTTTTCGAGCCGACGCGGAACCGTGGGTACGGCGTGTAGCGTCGGACCTTAGTCACGGCTCTTGAGTCCTGCGCGTTAGACAAGTGAACGCTGCTGGGGCACGCGGCATTGGTGCGCATGCAACCCGGGCCGTTGCGTGAAGCCGACGAGCTTGAGTCGCTCTAGCGCACTACCGAGATTCGATAGCCCGACATTGACTGCACAGCGCGCGACGAGCTTCCGGGGGATTGCTCGATCGCCCCTTGAAGAGCTGCATCGGCTTCGAGCGAAACCGGCAGTTTAGATTCCGCGGCGAGGCGCACACGACCTTTGACGCCAGCGGACATCTCTTTCAGATTGGCCTGCTCAGAACCTGGAGGCAAAAGCGCTGGATCGATGGCGCGGCCGATCGCATAGCGGCGCGTGTCAAACTCGAGCTCCGGAGCCTTGGCGTCGGCACGGGTAAGCTTGACCATGTGGTAACTAACCAGGCCGAACCCCGTGGACTTTTCGCGCGAGACGACCATCCAGAACGCACCCGCACCAACGGGCTCCGTCGGCAGCGGCATGGCTAACAGGGTTAACCCCTCGGTAACCGTGTCGAGCAAATCTCGGAGTTCGGGCTTGGCCGAAGCCGGTAGTTCAGAAGTGAATCCGTAGCCACCGCCGTTGGGCGCCATCAGGAAGGTGACCTTCCCGCCCTTGAGTTCCGCGATCTGCTTGAGGAAGTCCTCGGGAACGTTAGGCATGGCGACCTTCACGTCTCGAACCCGCGCAGTGACGCTCAAGGCCTTCGCATCGGGCTTACCCGCAGCTTGACCGCCCGAAGCTGGGCCAGGCTTCGATTCCAAGCCGAGCGCGATCTCGATCGGCGGCAATCCCTGCCCCACTCCCGCCTGAAGCGTGACCTCGAGTTTTAGATTGCGAGGGAGTGCAGCGTTGGGTGAACGCAGCGTGACGCGTGGTTCACTCCCATTCGCTCCAAGACTCAGTTTGGGTGCACTCCCCGAGGGAGCCTCTGCTTCGGCCCTTGCGGGATCGAGAATGCCATCCGGCGGCGGACCTGAACTGGCTGCTGTTGCGGGGCCACCCGCCTCGACCGCGTTGGCAACCGCTTGCGCGACCTTGCCAACGGGTTGGTTGGAACTCGTCGCCGTTGTCGCCTCGGACTTATCAACACCGTCCTTTTTGGTTTGGCAATTCGGAACGAGAGCCAACAGGTTCAACAACAACACGGCTCGGATGCATCGTCGCATAGGCCCCATTTCTAACCAAAACTTCCGCACTTTCAATCCCGAGCCACAATCAAGTCCAAACTGCGTGATTTTGCCGGGCGATCTACCCCAGCGCCGCTGACCCACGCCGCCGAGCCCGTCATCTCTGCGACAGCGACGGCATCTGCGACAGCGACGTCATCTGCAACAGCGACGTCATCTGCGACAGCGACGGCATCTGCGACAGCGACGGCATCTGCAACAGCGACGTCATCTGCAACAGCGACGGCATCTGCAACAGCGACGTCATCTGCAACAGCGACGTCATCTGCGACAGCGACTCATCTGCGACAGCGACTCATCTGCGACAGCGACGGCATCTGCGACAGCGACGGCATCTGCGACAGCGACGGCATCTGCGACAGCGACGACATCTGCGACAGCGAGTCGGGATGCTCGTGAGCGCCCCGCGGGGCTCACACTAGGCAAAAAATGAGAGCGCTCTAGCGAGGTTCTACCCGCTGCAAGCAACGAAACTCACTGCACGACGACCACCATACATTTGGCTGATGTCAGCGATACCATTCTGCGAATGCTTGCCCGACGGGCGAGAGCCGTGTCCACCCTGAGGCATCCCCTCATTTGGATTGCACAGGAAGTTCGGGAGAGCGAACCGAGATGCCGATGCACCTCGATGAGCGCATCGATTACCTCGTCCGTCCCATCCCCGAGTCTTCCGACCTTCCGCTCTTCCTGTGCCATTTCCTCTGTTCATCGGACCCACCCGCGACAAAGTTGCGTGATTCCTTCGCTAGAAATTGAGGGGATTTCTCAGGTGTGCACCAAGCTCTTGTTCGCGTGAGTCCGACGTTTGCGCGCACCCGATGCTTGACGTTACCTCGCGTGACTGCGCGTTTGCGCGATCCCGATGGCGACGTCACGTGACGGACTGTTCGGGCTAAAGGTCGCCATTGGGATCGAGTTTCGACGGCTCCTCGCGCTCGGCGGGTTCTGCCGCTGGCTTCGCTGAGTCCGGCACGGCAGAACTGGCGGGCGCCGCTGGCTGCAATTGAGTTTCCGTCGAGGCGCTCGGCTCGGGCACGCCAGCGTCTGGCGCAGCAGTTTCGGAAGGGGCCGTACCAGGCAGGAACTCTTCCTCGATGGCATCACTCTGATCGGCGAACGCGAGCAACCCGGTATGTGGATCGATTCGTTCCACGACGATGCCAGCAGGGCGCGCGAATTCGGTTGTAGGCCTGCCCGCGAGTGCTGCCTTCATGAATTCAACCCAGGCCGGCAGTGCCGTATTGCCGCCCGTCTCGCTGCGACCAAGACTGACGGCATCGTCGAAACCAACCCACACACCGGCAACGATCTCCGGCGAGTAGCCCACGAACCACGTATCTTTGGCTTGATTGGTGGTGCCTGTCTTGCCAACAACGGGACGCCCGAGCCGCTTCGCACGCTGTGCGGTGCCGCGCTCGACGACGCTGCGCATCAGACTGGTAATCAGATAGGCATCGTCGGGTGACATGAGTTGCTTGGATTCCGCGGGAGTAGCGAGCGGTAGCTCCTTGCCGTCCGAGCGTGCGATACGGGTGATGAACACGGGAGCTGCGCTCACCCCGCCGCTCGCGAACGTGGCATACGCATTCGTAATCTCTAGCGGAGTGACCTCGTACGCACCAAGCGCTAAGGATGGGGTTGGGGCGAGCTTCGACTCGATTCCACACGCCTTGGCAAATTCGATCACTCGCGGCGCGCCGACGACTTCGAGCAACTGCAGAGCCACGTCATTCTCACTGCGTGCCAGAGCGTCTCGCAGCGAAAGCTTCAGCCCGTCAGGGCGTGAAGGCGCAGGCGGCAGCGTGATGATCGTTGCGGGCGTGTATTTATGCGACGAAAGTGCCTGCGAATAGACAAACGGCTTGAACGAAGAGCCCGGTTGCCGCCGTGACTGCGTCGCGCGGTCGAGCCCGCCGGGCAGGGCTTCACGACTACCGACCAATGCAAGTACTTGACGTGTGCGGACGTCAATCGCCACGAGGGCCGACTGTGGCACTGGATCAAGTCGCATCAAGGGCTTGGATTCGGTCAGATCCCCCTCAATGACGACCCGGATGCGAGCCCCAATCGAAGCGAACTTCGAGGGTGGGAGATTCTTCGAGTTCAACCAGGTCTCGTGCGAAAGCCGCACCTGGCCGACAATCCCCGCCGTGCGCACGTCGAGAGTGCCTTCGGCGTCATTCGCTGCAATTACTTCGCCCACCGCCGCGTGAAAGCGGCGCGGAGTAGCAGTCGTGAGCGGCCCCCAAAGTCGACCCGACTTCTCGTTATAGGGCGGATCGAGATGATACTTCTTAGCGTAGTCTTGAAGGTTCTCCCGGATCGCCCGACGGGCAGCGGCCTGCAAGGCCGGATCGATGGTCGATGACACGGTGAAGCCGCCGCGACTTGCCTGGCCAGGGGCAACGCGCTCCAACGCCTGCTTGGCTATGGCGACAACCTCCGGAGCAAGGTCAGACTCGTCGTCGGAAAGGGGAGCCAAGCTCAAGGTCGCCGAAGCTGCTTGTTGTTCCAACTCTGGTGAGATGAAGCGCTTCTCTCGCATCTGTCCCAGCACGAAGCGCCGTCGCTCGAGCGCGCGCTGAGCATCGCGGCGGGGTGAGTACCGCTCGGGAGAAGCTACGATGCCTGCCAGTGTCGCCGATTCTG
>JBLNFG010000259.1:0-5944 GCA_050263495.1 Myxococcales bacterium
TAGCCGGTACGAAGTTGGAACGCTCAACATGGCGAGGCCGTTCAGGTTCGGATCGGCAACGCACTCGCACGACTGCGAACTGTACGACAGGACCATACCGAGGCCATTCGAGCCGCAGCCGTTGAACGTGGCGCCATATCTTGCGTCGCACCCCGCCGAACGGTCGAGCACGGCAGAAATGCACGCATCGACGATGTACGGAACCGAGTTTTTCTGGAAATGGTACTCGGTCGAGTTCTTGTATCCGCAGTTCGTTGCTGCGAGTTCCAACTCTGTATCGGGGTCGTTCGCGCCGTGCAAGTAACCGTGAGTGTGCATCGCTTCGTGCCAGATGATGGCCGCGGCCTGATGCGTGTATCCAAAGTTTTCGTCGACGCCATCCAGCCACCCGCCGGGACCATTCCAACGGAAGACCTCGGGATCGGTGTGACCGTTCGGGCCGATCCCGGCCGACGCATTGCCGAACCCTCCGGTGCAGTACATGGTTACGGCATTTTCCGAGCGGGCCGCGTCCAAAGCCTTGCGGATCTGGTAGTTAATGTCGTTGCCCTCGAACGGATCCCCTTTGCACGGCTTGTACGGACCGAAATGGACCCCATTCGGATGCACCGTCTCGGCGCGCATCGCGCGGTCGAGGCAATCAGCAAAACCCAAGGATGCGGCGCTGATTCGCCCCCGAGGGATCGCAACGTCCAAGAACGCCTTGTTCGTGGCGCTGCAATCGGAGCCATAGGTCATGGTCCCGATGAGTTGCTGATCGGCGATCGCGGATGCAGGTTCACTCACCTCGGAACTCGTTTCCGTGTAGCAGCCAACCGGACCGATGGCGGCCAGGCAGGCTGCGCACGTGAACTGTCGTCGTGAGACCGAAAGCTTTGGGTATTTGTGTGAAGTGAATTGATTAGGTTGTTGCATATTGTTTCTCTTGGTTGCGATCGAACACCTCTTCGGCATCTCGCGTGGTCATCGCGCGACCCCCGAAGCGTACCTGCGCGGCGGCTCGCACGACGCGTGCCAAGCGGACAAACTGGGCGAGTGCCGTCGCGCGAGCGCAAACTCACTGTCGGTCTCAAGCGCTGGTCGCTCGAGTGCAACGTTGCGGCCGGTCGTCTGCGACTCTTTGCGGCTCACATTGTAACGCTGATATTGTTGGCATTCGGAGCCGATACAGGCTCAACTCGTCGCGGCAAGGCCGAGAGCGGCAGACAAAGTACCATGCACGTGAATCGGGCATCACGGCCCTGGTCCCCTGGTTTCTCGGAGGAGACATGAACGTGCTGGCTCCAGCACAGTGAAGGTGTAGAAGTACACAATTCGAGGCTACGTCGAAGATTGCCGACGTAAGACGTTGCTCGTGAGATGACCTCTGCTAGTCACCGCCCTCGAACGGATCCCCGACAAGGTGGTGTGTGTGTCACGCGTCCTAAGCAAGAACCCTAAATCACTTCGCTGGCGGTCTTTGATGATTGGTATCGTGTCGATGGCCTGTCGTGGAGGTGAAACCGATTCGATGCCGGGGAATCGGGAGATCGGCCCGGATGCTGCCGGTGGGGCGGGCTCTATTACCGTGGCGAGCAACTCGGAGGGCGATCTGAGCGCAGCTGGTCGAAGCGTGAGCGGTGTCCCAGAAGTTGGGGGCCCGAGCGGGGGTAGGACCGTCGCGAGTGACGACCTCAGGGGCGGCAACGTCAGCGGCGGCAACGTCGGCGGTGGCGACCTCCGCGGCGGCGCGCAGGGCGAGGGGGCGAGTTCGGGAGGCACCGGGACGGCGTCGACGGAACAGGTCCGAACTTCGAGCGCCGCCAGCGGTGGCTCTCCCGCGAACAGGGAGACGGCATCCACGATAAGCAGAGTCGCTGGAGGCGCTGACACTGGCGAGCGTGTGGGGGTTCTCGGTATCGCGAGTGCTGCGGGTGCTGCGGGTGCTGCGGGTGCTGCGGGTGCTGCGGGTACTGTGGGTACTGTGGGTACTGTCGTTGATTGCGATGCGGAGCCGCCAAGTTGTCATGGCTTTTTGAGCTGTGCCGGTGAGAGCTGTTGCAAGAGTATCTTCGTGCCGGGCGGAAGTTATCTGCGAGAAAGCACGCGGGGCACTACCGTCCGCGACTTCTGTCTGGACAAGTATGAAGTAACCGTGGCGCGCTTCAGGGCGTTCGTTTCGGCCTACGACGACTGGTCTGCCGGAGGCCTCAATCCCGTTGAGGGCGCTGGTGAGCACGCACCCGGTGCTGGCACCGGCTGGCAGAAGCTAGCGTGGGGTTCAATGCTTCCCGATACCGCCGAGGCGTTCCGCGGTAATGGCAGACTCAGACCGTACGGTTCGTCATTGGAAACATGGAGAGACAGCGGCAATGACGACTTGCCGGTCAATTCCGTGAGTTGGTACGAGGCACTGGCCTTCTGCATTTGGGACGGTGGTCGCCTTCCCACCGAGGCGGAATGGGAATATGCCGCCGGCAACGGTCGAGAGAATCGCAAGTATCCGTGGGGCAATGCACCCGAGCCGACCAACACGTATGCCGTATTTGCGTGCCAATGGGATGGTTCCGCAGCTCAAAAGTGTGCGGCTTCCGATCTAGCGCGCGTTGGCAGTGCGCAAGCGGGCAATGGTCGTTGGGGACACAGTGACTTGGCTGGGAGTGTGTCCGAATGGGTGTTTGACAGATATCCGGCTGACTTTGCCGCGAACTGTAACAACTGTGTCAACACGAGTTCGGGTAATGGCAGGGCAGCGCGCGGAGGGAACTTCGGAAGCACCCCTGAAATGGTCACGGTTTCATTTCGCTTCGGCGCTCTTCCGACCGATCGAGGTGCCATGGGATTCCGTTGTGCAAGAACTCTGGGCGGTCCAGAACCGAACGGAGATTAGGCCATGCTAATGATCGACACCTGCTCGAGCGCGTGAGCCCCAGTTCTCGCCGGTGTCGGCGACAGGCGCCGGGAGCACTCGTGTGGCGCATACGCATCGTCATTGCGCCGAACTGACCAAAGGCCCGGAAACCTCCTTGCGTCGGTTCTTCAGCTCCCTGCGTCTCGCGATTACTCCCGGACGATTGCATGGAACCGTTCGCTGTATAGCCTTACATCGGTCCTTCAGGCCTCTACGACTCGCGATCCGCTTGAACGCCTCCTTGAATGGCACGGCACGCACCGGGCAGGGGGTTGCATCCGGCCCCGTGGAAGAGCGACCAAAGTGAGCGCCTTCGCCGCGATTGGCCTTTCCGTGATAAATCGCGGCGGATGAAGCGCGGGGATCTGATTTCTGACCACCTACGCCTCGTCGCCCCCGTGGGCAAAGGCGGCATGGGTACCGTTTGGTGTGCCGAGCACCTGAACCTCGAGACTCAAGTCGCGGTAAAATTCCTGAGCCCCAAGCTGCTGGATCGTCGCAAGTCACGAGCTCGCTTTCGTCGTGAAGCTACCGCCGCTGCTAGGATTGGCAGTCCGCACATCGTTAAAGTCTTGGACCACGGCTTCACCCCAGAAGGCCTGCCGTACATCGTGATGGAACTCCTCACTGGTAGCGATCTGGCGGTTCTGCTAACCGAGCACGCCCAGTTGCCGCTCAAGCTCGTGCGCATTTTGGTTGCACATGCCTGCAGAGGTCTATCGAAAGCCCATGCGGTCGGGATTGTGCACCGTGACATCAAGCCCGCCAACGTGTTCGTGTCAGACGAAAGCGGGGAACCCTTCGTGCGGCTCCTCGACTTCGGCGTTGCCAAGGACAACGGCACCGCGTCGCCAGAATTGACGGGTTCGGGGGTGGTGGTTGGCACCCCACACTACATGAGTCCGGAGCAGGCCATGGGCCTTGCCCAAGTCGATCATCGCGCGGATCTCTGGTCCTTGGGCGTCCTCTGCTATCGCGCCTTGACTGGGGAGTTTCCATTCGAAGGCGACACGCTCGCTGCATTGGCATTGAACGTCAGCCAGGGTCGCTTGGTGCCCGTTACACAACGACGCAATGGATTACCTGACGCCCTGAATGACTGGTTCTCGCGTGCGCTGGCATTCGAACCCAAACAGCGCTTCCAGTCAGCGTTGGAGATGTCGAACGCATTCTTCCTGGCAGTGGAAGACGGTTCGGAAGACCTCATCTCGCCCATCCCGCAGCAGCATCGGACCGCGAGTGAGAGCGAAGCGACTGCAACGCTGCAGCCTACTCTGGCGGCGTCGAGGTCCTCGGCCATGCGGCACTCTTCACGACGGATGACCTGGGTGCTGGCGTCGTGCCTTAGCGCGGGAACGTTCGGCGCGCTGAGCTGGTGGACCGCCGCTGTTCCCTTGCGGCGAGACTGGAGCAGCAGGACCGCGGAGCCTGGCGCGCGGGCGAGTGTATCGAAGCTCGCCGAGCAGTCGGAAGCCTCGACAAGCAGCGCACCCGGGTCAATCGTGCAGACGACAGAAGCCGCTCCGAGTCGGCAATTGGAGCACGGCGATCGGCCCATGCCGGCGAGCCTCGAACCGAGCGTGAGATCGCGTGAATTGGCCCGCGCAAGCCGCAAGCGGGCCGTCGCCGAAAGCGCTACGACGAAGCTCGAAGACGGTAAGGACGGCGAGGCGCCCGAGCAACAGGGGGCGCAGGATTCGGCGGCAGCCGCGAGTTCGTCAGCCGCACCGAGTCTGGTGCCTGCGACCGTTCGCCGTCGCAGGAAGGATCGTGGTTTCTAATGGGAATGGGATGGCGCTCAGGGAATCGACGGCTTGCTTGCCTCTCTTTTGGATGCTGGCTGATCGGGTTCCCAGCGGCGGCCGTCGCTGCGCCGACCGCGGCGGATCGAGAGACGGCGCGCGACTTGATGGATCAAGGCGACGACCAAATGGACCAACGGCAATACGCCGAAGCGCTCCGACTGTATCGAGCAGCGGATGACCTGATGCACGTACCGACGACCGCGATCGAAGTCGCCCATGCCCAGGCCGCGCTGGGTCTCTTGGTGGAAGCCCGCACTGCGGCGCTCGCGGTACTTCGCTTCCCCCAACTCGCAGACGAGCCCGAAGCGTTCGCGGAGGCTCGTGCATCCGCGCAAAAGCTTGCGGATGAACTCGATGCTCGGATCCCGATCCTGATCCTGGAGTTGTTGGGTGCATCGGATCTACGGAAAGCCGTGGTCAGGGTCGACGGGACGGATATTCCACCGAGCGCCTTGGGGCTACCGAGAAGACTGAACCCAGGGAGCCATACGATCACGGTGATGGTGCCGGGGCATGACCTCATCACCCGTAAGATCACACTTGCTGAGAAAGCGTCGGCAAAGCTCGGGATCGATCTCGACGTGGAGGTGAGAAGCCCGGCGGGCGACTCCAGACGCGTCGACATGCGGCACACTAACCACGTTAAGTCACCCGACCAACAGGGCGCACCGGGATCAGTACGGCTACCGATCGCCACCTACGTCGGATTCGGCTTGGGTGGACTCGGCCTCGGTGTTGGGGCGCTCGCTGGCTACGTGTCTTGGTCGCAAACCGCCGACATCCGACGCGAGTATTGTCAACAGCGCCCATGCACCCCCGAAGGCGATGAGGCGATCCACCAGGCCAACGTTTGGGCCAACGTGTCCAACGTGGCACTCGGAGTGGGTGTCGTTGGTATCGTCATTGGTGCAATGAGCTGGCTTACCGCACCGCCACGAACTAAGCCCGCTCGAGCGAGCGTAACCGCCGTGCAGTCGAATTTTGCGGGGGAGTACCGTTCCGAGGCACGTCACGGCCCGGCGTCACATTCCCTATTGGGGATCGAGGGACATTTCTGATGGGTGCCTTACGGGTGAGGTGCGCTGCTTGTCACGGCCTGCTCATCGGGTTCATCGTTGTCGGGCTGCTCGATGCCTGCCAGCTGGTTTCAGGGCTGGACGGTCTCGAGGCTTCCACTCGCCAAGGGCAAGCCGGCGGAAACTCCACGACCGAGTGTGCCTCCTGTGGTGGCTCTCGGGATCAGAGCTCA
>JBLNFG010000260.1:0-4023 GCA_050263495.1 Myxococcales bacterium
TGATGGAGGCGCTGCCAGCGCTGTGGGCGGCGCGCTTGACGGAGACCCTGCGCTAACGGGCGCAGCGGCAAAGGGCGGAGCACTGGCTGGCAACGCGCGAGGTGCGACCATTGGAAGCTGCACAATTGGGATGGCGGGTGGCCCTGCATCGTCGTCGACGTCGGCGAGCAACTGGTTCGGATCTGCGACGATAGACTCGGGGCCGAGAGCATGAGCCTCCGCCAGTGCAGCGAGATTGGCATTGCGCGGATTTGCAGACGACTCGTTTCCCCCTGTTGCATCTCCCACCTGTACCGGACCACGCGCCTTCGGATTAGGGGGTTCTGTGCCGGGTCGGTTGGGTTCGACTCGCGCTTGCAGGAGAGTAGTTGCTTCTTCCTCCGCCTCCGTCGGGTCGTCCGACGACATTAAGGCGACTGGGGTCAGCGCAGGGCGTGCTCCGCGGGTTTCCAGAATGGCAGACGCCATCGCAGGTCTCGCCGCCACGGACCGAGTTGCGTCGTCCTCGTCCGCCTCATAGTCCGAAGGGGTGGGCGCGCGCAGTTCAGCAACCTGTAACTGCGGGGTCTCCGCCGTTCGCGGCGTATTGATAGGAGCCGTTCGCGCTCGCTCCGTTACCGCGCCGGGCAGCCCATCAAGAGAAGACGATGACATCACGCTGCGGGGTTGCCTGTGCTCGACTTTCTTCGGGCTCGGGGCTCCCGCTAACGCGATGATTGGTTGTATGGTGACACCCGACTCAGTGCCTGAGACGCGTCCAACGGGATCGTCTATTGATGGTAGTTCGGGGCCTAGTGAGGCTCGCGATAGATCCGCTGGTTGCGCCGGGTGAGGCGTTGCGCTTGGAGGGGACGGAGCCCTCCGCTCGAGCGTTGCGGCGCGTTCGCGAGCCCCAGAGAGCGGAGACGCCCCGTAGAGATTGCGGCTCGCTGGAGGCGTGGATGGCCTGGTAGGATCCGCGAGCGCCGGCTTGGACGGCTCCGCGCGTGCGCCGCTGCCCCGTTCTGGGGAGAGGGAATCGTGGTGAGAGGGTTGGGGCTGCTGCCGCGAGTTGTGAAGACTGACGGCTCCGGGCAACGGAGACAATCCGGCGAGCCCTGCAAAAGGTCGCGCCGCAGCCAAGAGCGGCTCTTGAGCTTTAAGACGAAGTGGAGTGAGGCCAGCAGCCAGCGGACCTGGAGAGGATGGCCTAGAGCCTCCGCTGAGGTCTGGAGCAGACGCTCGCGGAGCGGCTTCGGTCGGGTGCGGGTTAGTTGGAACGGCGGAAGCCCTCTGCGGCGCGGCGTCCGATGCGATTGACGAGCGGGGAGCGAGGGCAGACGAGTCCAGCGGGGCAGGAGAATTGACGGCGGAGCTACGCGCTCGAATTGGCGGGGCCGGGGATGGTCTTATTGGTGCTGGCTGCTGACTTGGTTTGACAAGGGTTGCTTCGGTCGAGCCACGTTTCGGGACTGGGGGAGCGTGCGAGGGGCGAGCCGCTGCGGTAACGGGGTTCGACATCGCTGCCGACTGTTTCACAGTTGGCGCGTCGGGGCGACGCTCCGGAAGGTTGACAGTTGGCGCGTCGGGGCGACGCTCCGGAAGACCGGAAGATCCAACCTTGACGTCAGTGACCTCGGGCTTTGCAGATCGCGGTCGGGGTCCCAGACTATTCGGTGGCGTCAACTTGGTTTGCTCGTCTCGCGTGGCGTCAGCATCGACTAGCTTGTGCTTACCTGAGTCCGTTCTATCTACGAACCATGGGGTTTCGGTGACGCTCGTCCTGGACTCCGAAGGATCTACCGCTTCCCAGATTTCTTCGACTTGTGACACCAAATGCCACTGCTGTTGCCCCACCATGCAGACGTGTGACCGCTTGGGGATGTCTCCCGCTACGAGCCCGTCTACGAGTGCTCGTGTTGACAGTGGACCTTCAGTCTTCCCGTCGCCTCGGCTCAGCCACCATTCACTCATTGGGAAATTGTTTCGCTCAGGTCGTGAGTAATGAACTGCAGAACGCGTACAAATCTATTACGAACCTCGGGCCCGACAGTCAAACATCCATTTACTCAAATACCAAACTCTCGGCTGGTTGGTCGCGCTGGGTTCTGGCACTAGGTACCTCGGTGACTGGGGCGCCTGCCCGCGATTGCTGCCGAGAGTGCAAGGATCCGATTGGCGTCCCGGACATGCATCTCTTCAATCAGCTGGCCCCGCACTACCGTTACTCCGCGACCCGCAGCACTGGCTGCCTCAAACGCGGCTATCACCTCGTACGCGCGAGCAGCCTCAGCTTCCGTTGGAGAGAAGGCCTCGTTGCAGACGCCGATCTGACGGGGATGGATCAGTGTCTTGCCGTCAAAACCAAGCTCTCGGCCTTGCTGGCACGCCTTGACGAACGCAGCCTCATCGGAAAGGTCGAGGCTTACTCCATCGAGAATCGTCTTTTGATGCGCTCGGGCCGCGAGTATGCAGATCCCTAGCGAAGCCAGTAAGGGGAGTCGGTCCGACGTGTGTAGTGCGCGAAGATCATTCGTCAAATCTGACGTTCCCATCACGAGGCAGGTCAGACGCTGGTGAGATGCCGCAATGTTCGCGACGTTGAGCACACCGAGGGGCGTTTCAACCATGGCCCAAAGCGCTATGTCGGCGCGGGCGCCAAGCGCTTCGAGCTCGCGAACAGCAGCGACAATTTGGCGCGGATCATCCACCTTGGGCAGGAGAATCGCATCCGGATGAGCGTCAACGGCTTCTCTGAGGTCATCCTGATACCAAGGAGTTCCGCCTCCGTTCACGCGGATCACAAGCTCTTTTGAGCCTACTTGCTCGTGCCGCTGTTGGTGGATGCGGACTGCCTGACACGCTTGAGCGCGCGCCAAGCCCTTCTCGTCGGGCGCGACAGAATCCTCCAAGTCAAACAGAATGATGTCTTGTTCCAGCGATCCAGACTTTTGGAGAGCCCTCTCATTCGAGCCAGGGACATACAGCGCACTGCGGCGCGGTCGGACGATGCTCATGCCGAACAAGTACCGCGATAGACCAGGATCGAGCCACGGAAAACTTACAGTGGTTCGCGCCGTTCACCACCTGGCTATGCTCGGTAGCCGGCTTCGCACCGCGCCTCCAAGGTGGCTCACAGCGGCCAACCCGCGATGCAACTCGACGAGACTCGAGATTGGTCGCCAAGCCCTTCCCAATCCGCCGTCAAGAAGCGCTTGTATTCGTCTCACTGACAGGCGCCGAGGGAGTACACTGCAACTCGAAGGAATGGTTGCTGTATTCGATGTCGACCCGACCACCTTTGGCCAGTTCTCCGAACAATAGTGCGTTCGCCAGGGGTCGCTTGAGCTGATCCTGAATCACCCGCAGCAGCGGTCGTGCACCAAAATCAGGTTCATAGCCCAGGGTTGCCAACGCTTCCCGAGCCGACTCACCTAAGCACAATTCCACATTCCGCTCTCGCAGCTGTGACCTGAGCTCTGCAATGAACTTGTCCACAACTTTGACCATAACCGCGCGGCTCAGCGGTTCGAACGCAATCCGCGCGTCGAGACGATTGCGGAATTCTGGACTGAACATGTTCTTGAACGCGATGTCGTCGTTACCCTTCTTGTCTCGGGCTCCGAAACCAACGAGTGTGCGAGCCAGGTCCGCGGCCCCAACGTTGCTCGTCATGATGAGAATGGTGTTGCGGAAATCGCTCTTCTTTCCGTTCGTATCCGTGAGTGTTCCGTGGTCCATGATTTGGAGCAAGATGTTGAACACGTCCGGGTGTGCCTTTTCGATCTCGTCCAAGAGCAAAACCGCGTGCGGTGTCTTGGCTACGGCCTCAGTAAGAAGCCCGCCACGATCATAGCCCACATATCCTGGAGGAGCGCCCACCAGCCGCGAGACCGTGTGGCGCTCCATGTACTCGCTCATGTCGAACCGAAGCAGCTGAATGCCAAGCGTCCGAGCGAGTTGGCGTGCGACCTCAGTTTTCCCCACGCCAGTCGGGCCGGTAAACAAGAAGCTCCCGATGGGTTTCTCGGGCGGTCGCAACCC
>JBLNFG010000261.1:0-3064 GCA_050263495.1 Myxococcales bacterium
CTGCGTATTCTACTGAATCAGGCGACACAAAAAATCGGCAATGGGTGAGAATCGGTACGTTGTGGAACCGATCACAGTGATCGAGGTCGGGCTGCCTGCAACGTGAGAGCGTGACGGGTTAGGTGTCGCGATCCCCTTAACCATCGTTCGGGCGGGGCGGCCCAAAGGGCTTCGGGGCCCGGCGCGCGCCGTCTCGAGGCTGACGCGGATTCGCGCGGCCCATAGAACCCAGTGCAGCCAATGAGTGCTTCGCCTCCGCGCTCTGTCGCATCAGCTCCGCATTCCTTGAAGCTACAAGCACCAAACTAATACTGATTAGGCAACAAACCCTTGAACAGCCGGACAAGGGCAACTTTCACCCGCGCGGCAGGATTAGAGGCTGGCAGGCGGACCTGGACCGATCGCCTGGAAGCGGATATGGGAGTGGGCGTTGTCCCCCCTTGTCGTGAAGCCTTGATTCAGGAGCGCTCAACATGACTCTTTTTAAGACCTCCAAGTTTGTACTCACGTCCTCGATTGCCGTAACCGCCAGCGCATTGCTGTTCCCCACAGGATGCGGAGGCGACGATGAAAAAAAGAAGTCGAGTTCGACGACGGGGGGATCGACCTCGCACGTCTCCTTTGCCGGCAACCCGTCCCTCGGTAATGGTGGAACCACGGCGGCAGAGGGCGGAACTACCGCGAGTCCCCAAGCCGGAACAGGAAACGATAACGGAGGCCCGTCGACAACGCTTCCAGACATCGACTGTGAATCGGATCTAGCGTGCAAAGACCTCAATCTGCTCTGCGACACGAATGCGAAGAAGTGCGTGCAGTGCATCACCGCTTCTCACTGTGATGACGGGCAGGCCTGTGTTGGTGGTCTTTGCGGCGCGCGCGGGGGATGCACAACGAACGCAGAATGTGCCAGCTCGTCCAAGGGTTCCGTCTGCGAAATCTCCCGAGGTCGTTGTGTCGGCTGCGTGAGCGCATCGGATTGCCCCAATGCGGCTACCAGTGAATGCATCAACTTCGCCTGCGTAAGCTTCTCGACGTGCGAAGACTCAAGGACATGCCCAGGCGCGCAAGTTTGCGATCCGACACTTGGCCGATGCGTCGAGTGTGTGAGTCCGAACGACTGCAACGTGAACGACAAGACCGGACTCGTCTGTGCCAACAACACGTGCCAGCCGGGTTGCACTGCTGACGATGGCTGCACCGGTACCAACACGCACTGTGACACTAAGGCACCCGAGCCTTACTGTGCCGCATGCATCGAGAACGCCGACTGCACTAAGGCACAACACTGCGCGAAGGGTATGTGTGTCGCTAATGTGTGCGAGCCCGGCGTTGACCAAGCCTGCATCTCTGGCGGAGTTGCCGTTTGCAATGAGTCCGGTGATGGTTTCGGCGCACCAAAGGCTTGTCCGCCGAACGTTCCCTGTACGGTTGTCGAGAGCCGCGCCGCTTGCGGCAGCCTCACCCCAAGCAACTGTGCAGGAAACACCACGCGCCCCTGTTCGGCGATTCCTGCATTCGCTGGTACGCAAGTGGTTGATGGCAGCGGAGCGGATTTATGCGACGTCCCGGGGTTTGTCTTGGCCTTCGATAGCACGGCGGCCAAGATCAATCAGACCGAAGGCGAGACCGCTTCAAAGAACTCCTATCCGGAGCGTGCGACCTTCAGGGTTGCCTGGTCCGCAACCCATTTGCACGCGTATATCGAGGTCGTGGATCCGAGCGTAAATGCGAACACGAACCCTGCCGCAATCTGGGACGGCGATGGCGTCGAGCTCATGATCTCCACCAGCCGGAACGTCACGGGACTCACCTCCACCGACGCAAACACGCTGCATGTCATCGGCAATGCGGTCATTGGCGTCACCGTCAAGGCGAGTGGCGAGAGCGGCAACCACACGCAGATCTACGAGCCGAGTCAATTCAAAGGTCAGTTGACGGACAAGGGGTACGCAGTCGAATTCATGATGCCGTGGCCCGAGGGAGCGACCCTGGCCTCTGGCACACAAATCTACTTCGATGCCGCGCTGAACGCCGCCAGCAAGAACGCAGACGGCTCAGCCCCACGGAAAGCGCAGGCCCTACTATTCCAGGCTACGACAACCGAAACCTCGTGCACGGGCACGGGCAGTAATATCGCCCCGTTCTGTGACGATCGCCTCTGGTGCCCAACGCAGGCGCAGTAACCTCGCGAGCGACACCACCAAACAACGGATGCAGCCTCACGCTGCGTCCGTTGTTTCGTTTCATCATCTATGGGTGGCCACGCGTTCTCGCGCTCGTTCTAGAAGATCCCGTGCTTCTGTTGAATCGTGTACGCATCCGGCGCGGGTCCGCTTGGCGCGCTCGCAGAAGATCCCTTGCCAGGATTTACGCACGCCCCAGCTTGGGCGCTGCATCGCTTTGCCTTGGTGCACACCGAGGCTCCGCGACAGTCGCCGTCGGAAGCTGCGATACAGGCGTTGTCCTTCAATGAACAAGTACCCTCGAGTTTACAGCGCGAGGAAGCCTTGCACTGGGCGGCGGTAACGGCCGCACACTTGCCCGCCTTCACGCCGCACTTGCCGTCCGTAGAGCACGCGGAACCGCTCTTGCAATCCGCTTCCGTCGCCGAGCATACACCGTCAAGGGCGGTACAACGCGCGTCCTTCTTGCAGATCGTGGACTTTGAGCAGTCGTCATTCGAGACGGCAACACAATGACCGCTCTCTGCGGCGCACGCACCCAACCTTGCACACACGCTTTCGGGCTCCGGCTTTCCTTCAGTCGTACCAGCGCAATGCAGGCGAGACAGCGCGACGCATTGCCCATCTTTCTTCACGCACAGGCCCTCGCTATTGCAGGTTTGCGTACATTCGGCGTGGATGCTCTTCGCCAAGTCGACGCAGGATCCTTGGTACGCGCTGCACATCGCCCCGGTCTGGCAATCCGCCGAACCCTTGCAGTCTTGATCGGATTCGGCGACGCATGCCCCATTCTTGGAGCTGCACTTGCCGTGAAGCTTGCAGGCTTCGGAAGCCTTGCAATCGTCGTTGGAGCCAACCACACACGCGCCGCTCTTGTCCGC
>JBLNFG010000262.1:0-5075 GCA_050263495.1 Myxococcales bacterium
TAGCAATCGAACGGTCACGCGGGGCGGAATTGTTACTGACCAATAAAGTGGTGCTCGATCGCTCGGCGATTGAGCAATTGCCAGGGCTACGTTACATCGGCGTGCTGGCGACGGGCACGAATGTCGTCGACATGAGCGCGGCCCGATCGCGCGGGATTGTCGTGACCAACGTCCCAGGATACGCAACAGAAAGCGTGGTTGCGCACGTCTTTGGGCTGATACTCGAACTCGAGATGCGTGTTTCGGAACTGTCGCAGGCGGTGCACGCGGGTGACTGGAGTCGCGCCCCTGACTTTACCTTCCGGCGCGGCTCCACGCTCGAGCTGGCGACGCTTACCCTGGGGGTCGTCGGACTCGGCAACATCGGACGGCGCGTCGCCGAGGTTGGAAGGGCCTTCGGGATGCGCGTGCTCGGATGCTCTCGCATCGGGTCGAAGCGCCCGCTGCCGTCTGGTGTTGAACTCACCTCAATGGATGAGCTGTTCGAGGTTGCAGACGTGATCACGCTGCACTGCCCACTAGTGCCCGAGACGCAGCATTTGGTGAATGCTCGACGCCTCTCGACGATGAAATCGACCGCAATCCTGATCAACACTGGTCGCGGTGCTCTCGTCGACGAATCTGCACTGGCCGCCGCTCTTTCACAGGAGCGCATCCGCGGTGCGGGGTTGGACGTACTCTCGGTAGAGCCGCCGCCTGCGGGGCATCCCCTGTTGCTGGCGCCGCACTGCATTGTTACGCCCCATAGTGCTTGGTCCACGTGCGCTGCGCGGCTTCGCCTGATGCAAGCGGTCACGTCCAACGTGGAGGCCTTCTTAGCCGGGGCACCGACAAACATGGTTTCTTGAATCAGGCCCTCGGGTTTGAGATTCTCACCCGATTACGTTGAGCTCCCCCTGCTCGGGTGGGCCTGCGCGAAGACGCGCGCAACGCCAACGCGCCAGCCAGAGGTCGCCCGAGGGATCCGGTCTTCGCGAGTTCTGGTTGTGGTCCGCAAGCAAACACCAGAAGTTGATGCTGGGCCGGCGTCTCCTCATATTCTCAAGGGGCGATGATGGGAACATCCGTGGGGCGCCGAAATGACTACGCGACCCGAAATGGCAACTCGTCGGGCAGCGGAGTCGGTTATACTGGGCAGCCTCGAGCGCAAAGGTGCTGAGTGTTTTCTGTCCATTTACCCGTGAGAACGTCATGCGAGTCAAGGTCGGTCTAGTTGGTTTCGGTGTCATCGGCACCGGTGTCGTATCGCTCCTGAGAGAGCACGCAGATCTGTTGAAGCGACGATCCGGTGTAGAAATTGTGTTGGGACGAATCGTCGATATCGATATCGATCGACCGCGTGAAGTAGCAGTCGACCGTTCGCTGCTCTCGACTGATTACCACGACATCATCAACGATCCGACGATCGACATCGTGATTGAGTTGGTCGGCGGCACAACGATTGCGTTCGACGTCGTGTCAGACGCTCTACACGCCGGCAAACACGTCGTAACAGCCAACAAAGCCCTGCTCTGCCACCGCGGACCCGAAGTGTTCGCTTTGGCTATGGAATGTAAACGCGAGATCCGTTTTGAGGCGAGCGTCGCGGGCGGCATTCCAATCATCAAGGCCATTACGGAGAGCCTCGCCAGTGATCGCATCAAAACGCTCTACGGCATCGTCAACGGCACCACCAACTTCATCCTCACGCGGATGATCGAGGACCGCTGGACCTTCGCCGATGCTCTCAAACGAGCGCAAGAGCTCGGCTTTGCTGAGGCGGATCCGACACTCGATATCAACGGCAGCGACGCTCAACACAAGCTGCATATCCTGGCCAGCGTCGCGTTCGACACCATTCCTCCCCAGGGGACGATCGATCGGACCGGGATCGATCAGCTCGACCTCGTCGACGTGTTGTACGCTAAGCAGCTGGGCTACATTATTAAGCTTCTCGCCATAGGCAAGCGGCACGACAAGACCATCAGTCTCGGGGTTCGCCCCACCCTAGTTCCGGAAAAGTGCGCGTTGGCAAGCGTAAAGAACGAGTTCAACGCGGTCATGCTCGATTCGGACTACCTAGGGCAGGCCCTGTTTGTCGGCAAAGGGGCGGGGGCACGCCCAACCGCAAGCGCTGTGGTCGGCGATATCGTCGACATCGCTGGTGGCATGCTGCAGAACCGCGAGTTTTCCGCCAGTCGTTACCAGCCGTTTTCCGACTTCCAGGTGCAGGCTGCTGGCGAAACCATCTCGCGTTTCTATCTACGGCTGGCCACCGTCGAACGCGCCGGGATCCTGGCCCAAATCACCAAGATTCTAGGCGATGAGGACATCAGCATCTCCGCCATCGTGCAGCAGGAAGGGGGTGAACCGATTCCAATCGTGATCCTGACTCGCCATGCGAAAGAGGAGAACGTGCGCCGGGCAGTCGCCGCCATCGATCAGCAGTCCTTCACTCGGGGGAAGACCGTCGTGCTCCACGTTGAGGATATTGGACTGTAGCCGTAGCTGCGGTGGCCCTGAACGGGCCACGCGCCCGAAGCGCCCTGGGCACAACTCGACCTGCAAAAAGGCTAACAAATTGCAGCTCGGACAAATGCTGCGATCCGTGAGGACGGCAGTTCTCGCTGAACGGGTGCACATGGGCTTGTCCCGGGTCTCACGAGCCCCTAACGGCTTGAACAACCCGGGACCGACACTCTCTCAAACAAGGCCCCTATCAAGCAGCAAAAGCCTCGTGGTAAGCTGCGCCCACCGATTACGCAACACCTAATCTGCGTTCTCGGAGGAACGATCGATTGGAGTGATAGAATCATGGGTTCGAGACTGTACGTGGGGAACCTTTCCTATTCGACGACTGAAGATAAGCTGCGCGTGGCCTTCGAGCCCTATGGCACGGTGGCTTCCGCTACGATCATGATCGATCGCATGAGCGGTCGGTCTCGTGGATTCGGCTTCGTTGAGTTCGCCAATGAAGCAGACGCAAAAAAGGCCATCGAGGCCCTCAACGGCGCAGACGTCGACGGTCGCGCGCTAACAGTTAACGAAGCTCGAGCTCGTGAAGAAGGTGCTCGGGGTGGTGGTTCGCGTCCGCACCGCAGTCCCGCGGCCTCCGGCGGAGGCGATTTCGGCGGCGGGGGCGGTGAATCACGCGGTGGTGGCGGTGGTGCTGGTGGTGGCCGCGGACGTCGCGGTGGAGACCGCGATCGGCGCCGACACGACGACAACGACTGGTGAGAACCAGCTCCGACTGAACAGAAGTTGACACGGGAGGTCGAGGAGGCCTTCCGTGTTTCGCATTTCTCAGCGGCCAGTCCGCCCGTCCGCGACGCAAGTGAGGTGCATTCGCGTTCGAACAACGAAAAGTCTCACGCCAGTGACGCCTCGCGCGAGTGTCTGCCGCGAACCTTTGCAGCTACTCGCCGCAAGCTACTCACGTCTCCAGAAGCTCCTCGCAAGCGGTGCAAGCTATTCACTTCCCTCAGATGGTCCGCCCATGCGCGCGCAGCTTCAGCGGGCACGGATTTGGGAGGAGCAAGCACTTGCGGAGCGAGTGCGGTGGTGGGCACCAAAAGAGGACGTGTACAGTTGTGAGGTGCTGGTAAACGGAAAAATGGTGCGGCTCAGTATTGGGCGGCAAAGTCGGTTCATGAGTGCCGCGGCGCGGCTTCCGTTCTCTACAAACCGTCGCGGAACTGGTCGCCATTCGCTCAATTCGCGCGGGCTAGAACCGGCAGAAGATCGCGAATCGGAGATAGGGACCGGATCTTCCGAGCGTGCCGAGCGAAGCACCTTTCGTGGTTAGTCGTTGACCCTCCAGCTCGGGCTCCAAACGGAGAGGCATCGAGCCCGAAATCAGATAACCGCCCTCTGCAGACGCGCCAAGCATCAATAACTCGATCGGCAGCATCGTAGCCACTCCCAGGCCGAGGGTCCCAAACGGCGCCCATTGGGTTGTCTCGTACTCGCGCTCGCGAGAACTGTCCGTACTCGTGAACTTCACCTTCATTGCCGAAGCGCCCAAACTCACAGCGGCGTAGGGCGCAAAGTACCGCGAAAGATGGTGCCGGACACTCACTCCAGCTTGGAGGTTGTGCGCGCGGAAGAATGTTTCAAACCCCTGAAACAAGGCTTCATCGCGCAGTGACTCCGTACTCCAACCTAGGTCGACAGAAACGGCGGTTTTGGGGGTTAGTTCAAGCAGGTCGTAACCGGCAGCAAGCCCCACGCGCCTCGAGATGTCTTGGTCACTAAAGAAATCAAATCCCTTGCTGAGTTGCCACACAGGCATGAACTCCACCTGGATTCGAAACGGAAATCGTGTCTTCTGGCGACGTGGCCGTGGAGGTTTGTGCGCTGGCGACGCGGTTTCGACCTTCTCGTCAGTTGCGACAGGCGCGGCGGATGGTGCACCGCGATGCCCCTCTGGCCCGGCAAGTACCGGTTGGCCGTCACCCTGACGCACCTCCGACGCGCCCGTTACTGAAGTCGGACCAACTGTCCCCCCGATACTTGGCTTCGGTTCTGCTGAATCGGCTCCCGTATCGCGCTCCACTTTGCCATCCAAAGCGCGCCCGGGGCTCGCTTCAGCACTCGAATTCCCTGCAGGACGGGCTTCTGTGGACCGAGACACCGCTGTCGACGCACCATCTTCGCCAGAAGCCGGCGCTTGGCACAGGGCCGCGGAAGGGCCGCCCAGCACCCAAAGCGTAATGATGCGAACACCGAAAGACACTGTTCTCATCGGTCCCCCCATCCGCTAGCAAGAAATCCTGTCAGCACGGTGGCATTCGAGCGACTTGGCTTGGCCGCGTCCACAATAGTCACTTCTCCGAGCAGGCTCTCGTGCGACACAACTACCCGACGCATATCATCCCGTTCGAACAGGAAAAGCTCCTGTACGGCACTGTCTAGCAGAAGTGATTCCGTCGCCAGAGTCGCCGGTGCGAAGTATCCGATGCGACTCGCGCCATTCTGTGCTCCTCCTCCGACCCATACTCGGCGCGCATCAGATTCAATCGCTGGCGCGCTCAATTCGACATCGGACGACAAGGGGCGGAACCGTCGCGATTCCAAATCAAGTGTACCAATCCCCC